>NZ_JAYGHD010000269.1:0-1551 GCF_034932245.1 Nostoc sp. UHCC 0251 | reverse complement strand
GGGCTTGCTGAAAAATAAAGAAAAGGTGACAGTATCTAAATTATTAGACTCTAGAAGTATATTCAGGTGCAAGACAAGGAGGTAAAATAGCTCAAAATACTTGCATCACTGTGGAAAAAAGCGGCGTAGGGTATTATTAGGCACTATGTACCGAAGAGAAGAATCAACTCCAATTCCACCGTCAGACTTTGACCTGCCATTTGAGGGAAAGTTGTCATCAGATAATCGGTGGGTAATCATGGCTGATTTAATACCCTGGGCAGAATTTGAATCGGAATATTCTTCCAGATTCTCCGCAGAAATGGGAGCGCCAGCAAAATCATGGAGGATAGCATTAGGTGCATTAATAATTAAAGAGAAACTAGGTATAAGCGACAGGGAAACAGTAGAACAAATCAAGGAGAATCCTTATCTACAGTACTTCATAGGGATGTCATCTTATAGTAATGAAACTCCATTTGACGCATCAATGTTAGTACATTTTCGGGAAAGAATTAGCGCGGAGTTAGTCAACAAAGTGAATCAAGAGATGGTGAAAAAGATGTGCTTAGAAACATCATCTCAATCAACTAAAAAAAAACAGCAGTACCAGAAGAAGAAAGCAGTGAGCCAAAAAAACGAGGAAAATTAATATTAGATGCGACTTGTGCGCCTGGAGATATCAGTTATCCAACAGATTTAGAGCTTTTAAATCAAGCCCGAAAACAGACAGAAAGAATAATAGACTTACTTTACGAACAGATAAAAGGCACATTAGAGAAAAAGCCAAGAACTTATAGAAAAATTGCAAGAATTGATTACTTAGAAGTAGCGAAGAAACGCCGGGTAGCTCAAAAAGATAGAAGAAAAGCAATCAAAAAACAGCTTCAGTATATCAAAAGAAATTTATCTCATATTGACCATTTAATTGTATTGGGAGCATCGTTAGAGGGTTTAACTAATAGACAATATAAGACGTTACTTGTAGTTGCAGAAATATTTCGTCAACAACTCTGGTTATATGAAAATAAAAAACAAAGTATTGATAACCGTATTGTGAGTTTAAGCCAACCACATATTCGTCCCATTGTCCGAGGTAAAGCCGGGAAGTCCGTGGAATTTGGCGCAAAACTGTCGGCTAGTTATTTCAATGGATATGTGTTTTTAGACCATATTAGTTGGGATAACTATAATGAATCAGCAGATTTAAAAGCACAAGTCGAAGCCTATAAAAATTACACTGGCTATTATCCAGAATCCGTTCATGTTGATAAAATTTATCGAACGAAAGAAAATCGAGCTTGGTGTAAAGAAAGAGGTATTAGAATCAGTGGAGTTCCATTAGGAAGACCTCCAGCTAATCTCAGTAAAGAAAAAAAGAAACAAGCTCAAGAGGACGAAAGGATTCGTAATTCTATTGAGGGAAAGTTTGGACAAGCCAAAAGACGATTTAGCCTTGCTAGAGTAATGGCTAAACTGTCTCACACCTCTTTGTGTGCAATTGCTATTACTTTTTTAGTGATGAATCTTTCTACTCACTTGTCACGGCTTTTTTACGCTTTTTTATGTCTA
>NZ_JAYGHD010000268.1:0-1557 GCF_034932245.1 Nostoc sp. UHCC 0251 | reverse complement strand
GGTGCGATTCGTTCACTCGAAATGAATAGAAATATTCAGGGATGGGTGACATTTGAGAGATAACCCCAATGGGTTGAGTTCGCACTTTAATCTCTCTCAAATGATAACTGAATAACCATGAGGGTGACTCCAGAAATAGGAGAAGTCCCTCTCCGTAAGTGCAACGGTAACAGCATCACCCCTACGGTAGCGACTAGCCATCAATCCGTAAAGCGGGGCGAAAAGGAGGAAAAACTAGCAGCCTAAGCCGGTTCCCTTCGAGCATGAACCCATGAATAGCGAAAGCAAAGATGCGTCTGAACCATAGTTACATCAAACCAGCGAAATAAGGCTTACACGCTGGAGCCAAAAGGCAAAGGATAACGGGGCTGGCAATTCAGCTGTTGACCAGTAAGCACTCCCAATAAACCCGGTGGATAGCATCATTCTAAAGGTTCAAAACAATGGTTATTCGGAACGAAGTAAGCTTTCGTCTGCCCTCAATAAGGTCGATAACTGAGTAGGTGCTAACCGTATGCAACGAAAGTAAAGATTAAGTCAGAAGCGAACGCCCTATTGTAATGACAGGGATATGCTGACGGACTTACGGTGATTTGGAATGTAAAGTTATGAGTAGCAATGCAAAAGTCTAATACACGACAAATTGCTCCCAAACCAACCAAAAACGGTTTTCTTCCTCTTAAGACTAACCGAACTAAGAAGGTTTTGAGTAATGACTCGATGGTGGAATGGAAATACGTCAACTGGCGTAAGTTGGAAAGACGTGTTTTTAAGTTGCAAAAACGAATTTACAAAGCATCTCTTCGTGGTGATGTCAAAGCATTTCGCAAACTCCAGAAGACGTTGATGAAGTCCTGGGCAGCAAAGTGTTTATCGGTTCGTCGGGTGACACAAGACAACCAAGGTAAAAAGACGGCAGGAGTGGATGGTGTTAAATCATTATCCCCAGAAGCACGGCTAAAACTGGTTATCAAATTAAAACCTAACTCAAAAGTTAAACCGACAAGACGGGTTTGGATTCCCAAACCAGGAACGGAAGAGAAACGACCTTTGGGTATTCCCGTAATGGACGACCGAGCCTTGCAAGCGCTAGTAAAAATGGCATTAGAGCCAGAATGGGAAGCGCGATTTGAACCTAACTCATACGGGTTCCGACCTGGGCGCTCATGTCATGATGCGATTAAAGCCATATTTATATCAATCGCTCAGAAAAGCAAATACGTGCTTGATGCTGATATAGCAAAGTGCTTCGACCGCATCGACCATGAAGCACTGCTAAGAAAATTAAATACATCTCCCACCATACGCCGACAAGTTCGAGCATGGTTAAAAGCGGGGGTGATGGATGGTAAGCAGTTGTTTCCAACATCTGAGGGTACGCCACAAGGCGGGGTAATCTCCCCACTACTGGCAAATATTGCCCTTCACGGGATGGAAGAACGAATAGATAAGACATTTCCTGAAATGTCTCATTCAGGTAGGGAAACTTGGTATCACAAAAAAGGTACAAAGTTTAGAAGTCCCCGACTTATTCGATACGCCGATGACTTCGTGATA
>NZ_JAYGHD010000267.1:0-1558 GCF_034932245.1 Nostoc sp. UHCC 0251 | reverse complement strand
CTAACACACCCTACAAATATTTAGATTTTTCAGAAATCAAATATGATTCCTATAGAGAGATTCTTATAGAGTCAGAAGGCTGGCACAACAAGCTGTAGCAAAAGAGGATGTAGATGCTCTGTGGGGGATTTGCCAAAAGGTAGGCTAGTACCACTGCGCGAAAGTCAAAAGTCAGAAATGGTAGCTTTATTTACGCGCTCGCTGTACTAGGATAAAGAACATTCTCCAAAAAACTGATACTATGCTCCTGAATCTTGATAAAGTTCGGCAATATTTTCCCGCACTAGCTGGTGAATGGACGTTTTTTGATAATGCTGGCGGGTCACAAACTCTGAAAAAAGTAGTAGATAGAATTAGCGAATACCTCTTGAGTTCTGATGTCCAGTTGGGAGCTTCTTACGCAGTTTCTCAACTTGCAGGAGAACGAGTGGCTTTAGCAACTAGGCAAATGGCTACTTTCATTAATGCCAATTCTTATAAAGAAGTGGTTATGGGCCCGTCTACTACAATGATGTTGAAAGTTCTTTCAATTTGTTTGGGTCAAACCTTTACGCCTGGTGATGAAATTATTGTTACTAATTGCGACCATGAGGCCAATATTGGTGCTTGGGTAGCTCTTGAAAAACAAGGAATGAAGGTTAAAGTGTGGCAAATTCGCCCAGATACCTTGGAACTTCATTTAGCAGATTTAGAACCATTGATGAGCCAGCGAACAAAACTAGTAGCCTTGACTCATGCTTCTAATGTTCTGGGAACCATTAACCCGATCAAAGAAATTGCTGCATTTGTACACGATCGCAATGCGATGATTTGTGTGGATGGTGTAGCTTATGCACCCCACAGATTAGTTGATGTCCAAGATTTGGATGTTGATTTCTATACTTTGAGTTTTTATAAAGTTTATGGGCCACATCATGCTTTACTTTATGGCAAAAAAGAGCATTTATTAAGATTACCCGGTCTTAACCATTATTTTATTGAGCAGACAGATATACCTTATAAATTTCAGTTAGGGAATGTCAATTTTGAATTAAGTTATGGAATGTTGGGTTTATGCGATTATCTAAGTGAGTTAGCACAACTGCACTACGGCGATCAAACTGCACCTGATTTGAGAAACCAAATGGTGCAGGCATTTGATTTAATGAGCATACATGAAGAACATATTAGCGATCGCCTCTTAAATTACCTCAACAGTAAGTCTAATGTGCGAGTGATTGGTAAATCAAAAGCTGACCGTAAATTCCGTGTGCCAACTATATCTTTTGCGGTAGATGCAATGAATAGCTCAACCATCCCTGTAAAAATTGACCAACATTATATTGCGATTCGCTACGGAGACTTTTATGCTAAACGGCTGATTGATTACCTGGGTTTAGCGTCCCAAGGTGGAATAGTCCGGGTGAGTATGGTGCATTACAACACTCTTGAGGAAGTTAACAGCTTGATTGAGGCTTTTGAGCAGGTATTTTAAAATTGGGGATTGGGGATTGGGCATTGGGAATGGGGAAAGGGAAAGGGGTAAGGGGAAAGGTTAAATTTATCCCTTTACCCTTTC
>NZ_JAYGHD010000266.1:0-1609 GCF_034932245.1 Nostoc sp. UHCC 0251 | reverse complement strand
TCCCCTGCTCCCCTGCACAAGCGCAGGCTTTGAGGGGTGTGGTGAGAAATCCGGGAAAAGATATCCACGCTACACAACGAGCAGCTAAGAACACGGCTGGTATAGGAGTGAAAGCAGTCTCCCCTTACCACTCCACAGGTAGAATCATGCTGCCGTTGTCGGCATAGATTGTTCGAGAACCAATAGCCGTTCTGGGATCTAATGTAGAATTGAAGACTGCGCTTCTTTGCCCAATAGCTGAGTGGTTGCCAATGCTGGCGCGGAATATAACAGAGTTCGGCCCTAGCCCTACAGCATTACCTATGCTAGTTTCAGGGCCATCAGCAACACCATTGACAACCTGCCTACCGCCATGAACTAGAGCGCGAGGCCCATAACCAACTCCATCACCAAGAGTCAAACTAGTGGTTTCTAATGCGTGAAAGACAACATCGTTTGCCATCCCAGCAATTGACCCAACATTAAAAGGTTCACCCTCATCAGCACGTAGCGAAATTCTATTAGCTAGTTTGTTGTTAAGCGTTGCTAAAGAATCTTGGAAAGTAAGATTACCGATAATCCGGTTACGATAGTTCGGATCACGAGTTGGACTTCCACCTATCTGCGGCAGACCTCCAGAATTAAAGAAGGTGACGGGAGCATAATTAATTCCTGTGACGTTTGTCAAATCGGCTCTAGCTAATTCTGTGTAACCTTTGGCAAATGCATCATTGACTTCAATAATGGCTTCCATTAATGCAACGTCGGCTTGGGTCAGGTTTGCCACTTTCCCCAAACTGCCGCTAGTAGCTTCAAAGTTATTTGTGACGTTTTTACCTGGCAGGACTACTTTCCCGGCAGGTAAGGTAACACCAGGGCCAACCCGTGAGAGAAAGTTGATTACTGTGTTTCTTTCTACAGTTGCACCGTCTATTTCACAGTTGAAAGCGAGAAACGTCTCTGGAATAGTGTTGCTGAACTGAGTATTGGTAACTGGGTCAGTAAAAGGCCCGGTTAAGCCTTGAGTACCGATTTTAGCTGCACCTTTGACAATGGCCATGTGTGCCATAATGACTCTTGGCCCAATCTCCACTCCGGTTCCCGAAGCTGTAATTTTCACTTGGTCTTGGACATTAGAATCTTCTGCAATGCTAATGGGAGCAGTAGTAGCGTCTAACTCGGCAAATGGCGCAACATAGACTTTTTTGCCCAAGCTTATATTTGTTGGATTGGTGATTGTTGCAGTTGGGTCAATGAAACTAGCTGACTCTGAAGGTGCTGTGCTTGGACATATAGGTAGGTTATTCGCCGTTGGATTACAACCCCCTCCAGTAGCAACGGCGGGTTGTTTATGTATCTGTGTACCTATGACAAACGCTAGGATAATTGCAACTAAGGCGCTAAAAATTGGGCGAGGTTTGAACATGGAAAGAAAACTCCTCACGGTTTTTGGAATATTTGGCTATGGGAAAATCTGCGCTCTTCAAGTACAAAGATATACTCAGGCACTCGCATATAGCGGGCGAAACGCGATCGCAACCGCAGGAATTACTCAAAAATTACATTGCACCCGTCTTTATCAAGAAAGGCAGATAGCGCAGCGTTAGCGAGTCCGCGAGCGTCGGGCAGA
>NZ_JAYGHD010000265.1:0-1617 GCF_034932245.1 Nostoc sp. UHCC 0251 | reverse complement strand
AGACAGACACTCCGGGGTGGGGTTTTTACCTACCAAGAGAATACAAGGATTTTTTCTCGTGCGAACGCGCCACTTGCGGGCAAGGTTTTGAACATGAAGCTTTTTTGATAAAATCTTGGAATCAAATTTTCTTTAGATAAGATCGCTTGATGGCTTGATGATCTACATTAGTAGTGTAGTACTGGCTGTAGCTGGAAATCCTCTGCGTTATCAAGTAATCCTTCTTCTTGTAAAAGCTCATTAATAAAAATATCGATTTTCTTTCGATTGATATTCTGCATAACTATAATGTGTGCCCAATTTTCAAAAACTGCTAACTGCCACTTTTTAATTATCCTTTGAGAAGGTTTTTGAAACACTACTGTATTGGAAAATTTATTTAACATGCATGGATATTCTCTTATTTGAAGTTGTTGGAAAAGGTATTGGGCATTATGAATACATGTATTTGCTTCTCTAGCTAATCCATCATACCCTCTTGTTTGCACTGCATACCAGAGAATTAGGGGAGTGTGACCGTTTCTAGATCCTAAAATAGTTGTATCTTTTGAACCAATATATTCAATTTCTGTTTCAACTTGTTCTACCCATTTCTTTTTAGTTAAAACTACACCACAAGGTAATGGAGAACCAATGAATTTAGCAGAAATAGCTATACTATCTATGGGTTTTTGAAAGTTTACTTGTGGAGCGCCATCTAAAAAAGGTAATATTAATCCTGAAAGTGCTGCATCACAATGAATGTAGTAATCTTTAATTTGGTTACGCTCTAAAATTTCTAGAACTTTGTCTAAGTTATCAATCGCACCTTTGACAGTAGTCCCAAGATTTAAATTTATGATGGCTGGATAGCTTCGATTTTCACTAAGTAGTCGTTCAAAATGGTCATAATTCATTTCTCCGTTAATTTGCGAATTGACAACATTATGTTGGATGCGGAATAATTTCGCGGCTTTGGGAATTGAATAATGAGAGTCTTGTGATGAGTAAAGAATCCCATTTGGGTAGATTTCCCTTCCTAAGAATATTCCATATAAATTACCTTCTGTTCCGCCAGCAGTAACATAACCCCAAAACTGCTCTTCTGGAATCTTATAGAGGTTGGCAAAAAAAGATAATACTTCTTGCTCGAACTTCCGAGAATGAAGACCAAAATCTGGCTCAATATATGGATCTCCAGCATTATTTAATAGATGGTTGAAAAACTTTGCGATCGCACTGTAATCACAACTTAAATTATACGGATAGCCTGCATGAAACTGCGATCGCTGTTCTATTTGCAGCAAAAAGTCTGCCAAGTCTTTAGCAAGTGTATCTGACATATCTCAGTATCTCTTAAATTTTGATTTAGTTAATGGATGTTTTAATCTAGATTATACGTATTAATCCATACCTTTAGGTTTTCTTAATAATGCACTAATCTAGCTCTATGCTTCAAGTTAATCTAGTGATAATACTTAGACATGTTCAGTGCAAACACTCAAATTCTTTGCTCAAAAGTATATTACACTTAGAAATTACGCACTGTAAGAAATAACCCAATACGGTTCGCTTAAGAGAAGAGACGCGATAAATCGCCGTCTCTACAAAGGACTGATTATTGTAAAGACGGCGATT
>NZ_JAYGHD010000264.1:0-1678 GCF_034932245.1 Nostoc sp. UHCC 0251 | reverse complement strand
TAGTTTTTAGCGATCGCAGCTTTTTTGCCCGATCTCACCAAATCGCGTTGCTCCCACATCGTTTGAAGTACTCGATTGTGTTCAAAAAAGATGCCCGGAGTGCGGGGAAGCAATGTGGAATGAATACAATAATCCTCGACATATAAGAACGTTGAATGGGGTAGTAGAACTACAGCTAAAAATTCGTCGATGTCAAAATAAGTCATGTCTGCGGTATAAAAAAGCATATCGACCAGAGCAAGAAGGGTCACTCGCTCTACCACAGAACGAATTTGGTTTGGATGTGATTGCTTATATAGGAGCATTGCGCTACCAGGAACATAGAAGTGTTCCTCAAATACACACTCACCTTGAATTAAAGGGTATATGTATCAGTCAACGAACGGTCACGCACCTAATTGACAGATATGACGAGTTACTTTCTTTATGGCTAAAAGACCATAAAAGGTTAAAAGCAATAGTTAAAAAGCAAGGACGGGCGATATTAGCCATCGATGGGATGCAGCCAGAAATTGGGCATGAGGTATTATGGGTCATTCGAGATTGTATATCAGGAGAAATATTACTAGCTAAAACCTTATTATCATCAAGAAATGAAGATTTAGTGGCGTTATTATTAGAAGTAACTAACACCCTAAATGTACCAATTGATGGAGTTGTTAGTGATGGACAACAATCAATTCGCAAAGCTGTAAAAGTAGCATTACCTAGTATTGCTCATGGTTTATGTCATTACCATTACCTGAAAGAAGCAATTAAACCCATATATGAGGCGGATCGACATGCAAAAAAGGAATTGAAAAAAAAAGTTAGAGGATTACGAGACATTGAACGTAGTGTTACCAATGAAGATGAGGATTTGGCAAACATTATTGAAGATTATTGCTCGGCAGTACGTAGTTCTATAACCAATGATGGTCATCCACCGTTAGAGGCATCTGGATTAAAGTTACAAGAAAATTTGACGTTGATAGAGCAAAGCTTAGAGCGGATGGAAAAAAAAGTGCTTTACCACCACCTTTAGTTAACCTGAAACACCTGATAGCTAAGGGTTTATCTGCGACTGCATCTTTATTTTCACCTGTTATAGTTGCATATAAATGGGTTGATAAGGCTAGTGATATTCTCAATAATAAAATAGGTCTTGATGCTGCTGGAGTCAAAGAAAGTTATCAGCAACTGTTAACAGAAATGTCCCAACAAAAGCAGAAAGCTGGTACACTCAATACCGCAATCGATAACTTTATAAAAACCACCCATAACTACTGGTCTGGACTTTTTCATTGTTACGAAATTCAAGATTTCCCCAGAACTAATAATGACTTAGAACATGCTTTTGGTATGTTACGTCATCATCAACGTCGTTGTACTGGTCGTAAGGTTGCCCCCTCATCCCTTGTTATTCGTGGTTCTGTCAAACTTGCCTGTGCGATCGCTACTAAGCTTCATTCCTTTACCGCATCTGATTTAGCACAAGTTGATATCGTTACTTGGCTCGAATTACGCTCTCAATTGCAAAAACACCATAAAGCCAGAATTGAACAATATCGATTTCGCAGAGACCCCAAGGGTTACTTGGCTAATTTAGAGAGTCGTCTTCTCTAGTAAGTTTTGCCACGCTAGGAAAATACAGACGGATTGACTGCACGGGAAAACCTTCAAGCCAACATAATGCCTT
>NZ_JAYGHD010000263.1:0-1682 GCF_034932245.1 Nostoc sp. UHCC 0251 | reverse complement strand
AAATCCTCTTCCCTTCTGCCTCCTGCCTCCTGCCTCCTGCCTTGTTTCTTGAAAGCAGGGGACTTAAACCCCAAATTTTGTTAGTTTCAAAGATGATTTGGTTGCCTCGCATCAAACTAAATTCGATTCATGCTCGGCTGTTAGCCACTTACCTGTTACTGATCACCTTGGGAACCTCGGTGATGGCGGGCTATATCCTGTGGTCGTTCCATGCCTACTTCATGCGATCGCGGCAAACGGATTTGGATAACTGGACAGCTGCCTTGAGTGAGAGTGCAGCTGATGCTTTAGAAGAAAAGAATCTGCAACGGGTAGAATTACTGGTGAAGCGGTATGGAGCGCCACAAACTGTCGCACTTCGCATTTTTAATCAACATGGTCGTCTTCTGGCAACTTCTGACCCACGGCTAGACAAACAGGTTAAAGACTGGTACAAAGTTACCGGAGTATCGGAAGCTCTACAAAATCGTCCGGCGCAAGGGGTCGCAAAAGGAATTTTATCAACTGAAGATCGCCTATACATCGCTAGACCAATTGTGCGTAATGGTCAATTACTGGGCGTCCTGCGAATGTCCATGACTTTGGATCATCTTCAGCGTCAGTTCGCTAGGGTGATTTGGAGCGTTTTGGGAACACTGGCGCTGACAATCTTGCTATGTGCGCTAATCAGTACTCGCTTTGCTCGGAGTCTGTCAAAACCAATTGAAACTATGCGGAACTTTGCGATCCGCTTAGGTAGTGGTCATTTTGGTGACAAGCTAATTATCCATGAAAACAATGAGTTAGATCAGTTAGCAACAGAGCTAAACCGGATGAGTGAACGGTTGGCTTCTTTAGATCAAGAGCGCCGAGCTTTTTTAGCAAATGTCTCCCATGAACTTCGCACACCCATCAGCAACGTTCAGGTAACGATAGACGCACTCAGAAGTGGCGCATACGAAGAACCGGAATTGCGCGATCGCTTCTTTCAAACTATTGAGAACGAAATCAAACGCTTATCACGACTGATTCATGATCTGCTTGATCTCGGACGCTTAGAAGCAGGAATTACTCAACTCGAACAGCAAACCTTCTCACTGCACGGTCTGATTAACCGTGCTGTCAGTGCGATGGAGCCTAGAATGCAAGCCATTGGCGTATCTGTGCGCCTAAACGTGGCTGATTTACAACTACAAGGCGATCCAGAACGGTTATTACAGGCTATTTTAAATTTGCTCGACAACGCTATCAAACATTCAGTACCCGATTCTTTGGTCTTTATTTCTGGGTACAGCGAGAATAAACAAGCAGTTATAAAAATTCAAGACCAGGGAACAGGTATTAGTGAGGGTGATTTGCCCCGAATTTTTGAGCAGTTTTATACAACAGACCCTTCCCGTAAAGGCAGTAGCAGCGGTCTAGGGTTAGCGATCGCCAAGCGCATTGTAGAAGCCCATCAAGGTAGCATTACAGCTAACAGCGTCGATGGTCAGGGCGCAACTTTTATAATTTGCCTACCACTAAAAGCGCACGAGTAATAGGTTGCTGCTCTGGGGCAGGGGGCAGGGGAGGCAGGGGGCAGGGGAGGCAGGGGAGGCAGGGGAGGCAGGGGAGGCAGAGGAGGAAGAACTATTGATTATTGACCCAGGCCCAATGCCCAATGCCCAATGCCCAATGCCCAATGCCCAATGCCCAATGCCCAA
>NZ_JAYGHD010000262.1:0-1687 GCF_034932245.1 Nostoc sp. UHCC 0251 | reverse complement strand
CATGACCTTTGTGAAGGTTGGCAGCTTGCAAAAGAGACTTAACGGGAAAAGTCAGCATAGCAACCGCTCCAAGCCCCGTGCAATATCAGCAGGATCTTCTGGGTCGACGAGTACGCCATATTCCTTATTTCCCTGTCGCAAGCTCTCGCTGGGGCCACCGTTCTTGGTTGCTACCACTGGCAAACCTGCAACTGCTGCTTCTAAGGGAGCAAGCCCAAAGGGTTCGTAAAGTGCCGTCAGCGCAAATACCGAGCGGCGTTTAACCATAAACCGATAGGCTGCTGCCAGTGACTCTTGAGACTGATCTGATAAGCCAAAGGCACTGATCTTACCCGACAAGTCTTTTTCTTTGACCACTTCCCGAATAGGGGCTAATACCTCTTCAGCTATGCCGTCACTAGCCTCCTCTCGTAAAGGATCGTCCAACCCTCCTGTAATTAGCATCAAGTTAGCTCGTTCCTGAAGTGTTGGACTCATTGCAAAGGCTTGCACTAATCCCAATATGTTTTTTTTAAGCTCTAATCGACTGGATGCTACAATAACGGGCAAATCTCGACGGGTTTCTGCAATGTCCCGTGCCAATCGCTCCTGAATCAACTCTTCGGTAGCTTCCTCGTTTTCGGAACGTGCCTTTGCACCGAAAATCGAGAAATCTGCTCCCGGTGGAATCACTGCAAAGCGGTTGTCGTCGTCTACATCCACTGCACCACTATAGACTTGATGAGAATACTGTTCAAAGCGTTCTTGTCGTGTACTGGTGATGTTAATAGCCGAGCGATTCATGCTCAGGCGTTCGGCTAAGATGCGATATTTAAAATGGAATTGCTCATCTATTTCTGGCAGATTTTCTGGGGTGACTTCCAGTTTGTCCATCTTTTGAGCGCCGAGAGAATGAGCAGTAAAGGTAAAAGGTATGCCTGTCTCCTCTTCAATCAGAACGCCACATATTCCTCCATCGCCGTAGTGAGCAGTCATAGCATCGGGTAAGCCACCTTCTTGTTGATAAAATTTCAAGATGTTGGGAACCCAATCAGTAACCAGATAAGGCCACAATAACTCTTTAGGGAGGAATTCTTTTGGCCCTGCTGGTAAACGAATAATGCGGACGTTATCGACTCCTGGATATGTCTCAAATGTTTCAGCAAACTCTGGCCACTCAGGGTCAATAATTTGACGGGTTAGAATATCAACTTTATGACCCATTTGAGCTATGGCTATGGCGACTTGCTTAACATAGATCAGCTGACCCCCAAAATCTGGGTGTTTCGTTATGTGACTATTGGCTGAATCAAAATTGCCTTGAGGGTTGAGAAATCCAATGTGCATCGCCCACTTCCTAATACAGGTTGATTTCTACTAGAGATTTTGTCTGAAGATGGTAGCATAAGAGCTTAGTGAGCTTGTTAAAAACTCCTAAGGCTGAAAAACGCAGGCAGTGAGGCTGTATATAAATGCCATCAAAAAGTAAGCCAAAGGGCTTTTATTGATTCCCTTTAGCTTCAACCCAGCCAGTTTGCATATTTTCCTAATGTTTAAGTTAATCGCTACTGCGGCTGGCGCATATATACCCGATGACATAAATAGCATGGTAAAAAAAGCAAAAACTTGTAAGACTAGTAGTTCGCCAAGTGAACTTGGCGGGGTAAAGGGGAAGGGGGAAGGGGGAAAGGTTTTAAATCCCTTACCC
>NZ_JAYGHD010000261.1:0-1697 GCF_034932245.1 Nostoc sp. UHCC 0251 | reverse complement strand
CTAGGGTGTTGACTTTGTGAGTTTTTCAGTGATATTTTTCATACAATAACCATGTCGTCTTATTTAGGAAAGGTAAAAGAAAAGTGGAATTCAAAAGCCCAACTAGCAGATTAGCCCGCTTGTTTCGCGCAGGTCGAGATAATTGGAAAGAAAAAGCTTTAGAAAAACAGAAAAAGCTGAGAGCTTTAGAAATAAAAGTAAGAGATTTATCAGCATCACGGGAGTATTGGAAAAATCGCGCTATCGCAGCAGAGAAAGGGTCTTCTCTTGAGAAGGGAGAGGTCTGCGTAGAGGAAAAAAAGATGAATTAGACGCAAGTTCGTCTAATTTAGAAACAAGTGGCGATACAGAAAAATTGAATGCTAAAAATCATCATTATACAGTTGATATAGTCCTGATGAGTATACAACTTGTAGTAAAATGTGGTACGAGTTTTAGAGGAATAGAAAAAACCTTAGAATTATTTTTTAATAACTTCTTAGAATCAGGTAAAACTCCAAGTTTTACTTGTATTAGGAAATGGCTAGGACGGATTGGATTATACGAACTTAACCGCAAAAAAGAATATCGAAGCGATTGGATATTTATCGTTGATTTTACATTGGAACTAGGAAAACAAAAAGCTCTTGTAGTTTTAGGTGTTTCACAACAACACCTTGTTGAAAAAATTATACCTTCAAAAAGAGGACTTTCTCACCAAGATGTAGAGCTTTTAGGGCTTTATATTATGGACTCAACAAGAGGTGAAAATATAAAGGAAAAGCTTGATGAACTGACATTGCGGGTTGGGAAACCAATACAAATAGTGGCTGACCACAGTAGCGACTTAGCTCGTGGCATAAAGCTTTATAAACAAGAGAATGAAGACTTAATTTATACTCACGATGTGACTCATGCAATGGCTTTGCTTTTAAAATATGAGTTAAATTCTGATGATAGATATCAGTCATTTATCAAAAAATGCAATATCTGTAGGCAACAGTTACAACAAACAGAATTATCTTTTTTATCTCCTCCTACACAACGTTCGCAGTGTCGGTATTTTAATGTTGAAAGGCTGACTGAATGGGGTCTAAATTTATTAAATTGCTCTGTAGATACCTTGGTTGAATTAGCTGGAAATAGCGAGCTAAACGTAATTAATAAAAAAATCAGAGAGAAATTGGGATGGTTAGTTGATTATCAACCTGATCTAATTCGTTGGCATCAAATGACTTTACTCACTAGGACTATTGAAACCCAACTAAAAAAATCAGGAATTAATCAGCAGTCTCTCACTTATTTTGAGAAAAATGAGTTTACCTTCCTAGAGAGTGAACTATTAAATTTTGAGCAAAGTATTTGTGATTACATTGTGATTCAAAGTTCTCACATCAAGGACAGAAAAACTTTTCTAGCAACTTCGGATGTAATTGAATCACTATTTGGAAAATACAAGTACTTCTCTTCACGTTGCCCATTTAAAGAGATGGGTCAAATGTTGCTAACTATTTGTTTATCTACTATGAATTTAACAAATACTGTTGTCAAAAATGCGCTTGAATCAATTAGTTTTTCCGACGTTGAAGCATGGTTGGCTGAAGTTTTTGGTCAATCTATGCTCTCGAAAAGAAAAACCCTATTTTCAGAGGAATGTTGACGACACAAAAACTGCATGAACAAAAACCGCCTAAAAACCCACAAAGTCAACAGCCTAG
>NZ_JAYGHD010000260.1:0-1727 GCF_034932245.1 Nostoc sp. UHCC 0251 | reverse complement strand
GTCCAGTAGAAGGCATTGACAAATTAAGCAGATTGTGAGCTAGTAAGGTGAGAAATTTCTCCAGCATGAGTTTTGGATATACGGGCAAGAACGTGGAGATTGTGGACAACAGCCATGCGTCGGAGGTCAAAAAGGTTTTTACGTAAGCCAATGTAGCGAGCTTGATCTCCTTGCCACTGGGAAATATGAGCTAAAGTATGCTCAATACTAACGCGCTCACGAAGTTTTGCACGTCCACTCTCAGTAGTTTGACGTTCCCGTAGTTCCACAAGTAGAGACTCATCAGGATGAATAGAGATACTACGACCAAGTTTACTTTCAGTGCATTGAGAACGTATTGGACAAGCCTGACATTCCTGTTTGGGGAAGTGGACAACAGTTCCTTCAGCAAAGGGTAAACTCACCCCATTGGGACAGCGAATTAAGTAATTTTCCCAATCCAGAACAAAGGCATTTTTATCAAAAAACTGACCGTTTCGGACCTTCCATGCTTTACAAACAATAGTCATATTTGGGATGCGCTCTTTCACCCAATGGCTAACCAAATATGCACGGTCGATTTGCAATTCTTCGATGTTTTCAAGAGTTATTTGTTGGGCATTTAAATCAGACTCAATGTCTATAGTTACAGATGCTTCTGGTGTGTTTGCCCTGGTGACACCAACAGCCCTGACCATTTGTAAGTCTAAGTCTTTGAGAACATGACGTTTGTAGCCATCAAATTTTTGACTGCGGCTTTTACGCCCATGACGCATATCCTCATCTTCGATGGAAATACGTCTATCCTTCGCCACTGCTTTACGAAGCTTTGGGGAACCATCCGATGCATCCTCCACATCTTGTGTTTCAATTTGCCTTGCATCTTTGAGACTCTTGTTTACCTGATTCTTTGTTTTAAAGTCCAAATCAGTTTTTTGCTCTACCCAAGACTCAACTGAGTTTAATGCTTGCAATATTGTAGATAAGGCAAGACTGCGAGATTCTGGGTCATCCCAATCTAAATCTAAAGCTGCTTTGAGGCTACTTCCAGTGACGATTTCTGCCCCTGCACTTGCAGCCACATCTGCCAAATCTTGTTGATAATTCTGGGCTATAACTTCTAATGTTTTTCGTAGTGCATGACCCAACAAGTTGTATGTATCTTCAACTCTTGCCGCTCCCCATAGCGGACTTGAATCTAGCGCTACTTTTAACGAACGCGAGTTATAATCTCCTTGTTTTTGTGCCATACAAATCGTTTTTTCAATTAACCGTCGGTCAAACGACTTTGACATTAAAAGCGCACGAAATCTCACCAGTGTTCCTTTCCCAAAAGGTGGTTGCTCACAATCAAGACAATCTAAAACTAGCTGCCATCGTCTATCCATTTCAATTGCTTCCATTGCCTCGTCATCTGAAACCCCTGTATACGCTTGTAGAATGATTGCTAACGCTAATTGTGCGGGTGGTACTGGGCATAAACCAACGCTACTATCCTTAAAAACCGTTGCTAGTTCTGTTTGAAATTCTGCGTCAAATAATTCGTGACGTATCTGCCTTAAAAATACGAACAGTTTAGCTTTGCGTATACGTTTTGCGACTTTTTCTTCTTTTGCTGACAGTTCTACGGGAGGGTTCCAAACTAACGGACGCATGGTAGCTGCACTCCTGATACCGTGTTCTCTTCTTTTTACACTCCGCAAAAACTGTGCATCTTGTCAACTACTTTTACTGGACTGCCTCTCTAG
>NZ_JAYGHD010000259.1:0-1772 GCF_034932245.1 Nostoc sp. UHCC 0251 | reverse complement strand
TTTAGTCATCTTCAGATGACTTTTGCTATTAGCAAGGAACTTCAGTTCCTTGCGGGATATCAATTTTACCTTTGTAGGACGGTCATCATAGACAGGATTGAGCGTTTTATTGTGTAGTATATAAAAGAGCGCTTAAAAGTCCTCGGTCAATTGACTACTATGGTTGCAGACCACAGCATAGATTTTCAAACGTATCTAGAATCTCTGAGCGAGGATGACAAATATAGCTATTGGCAAGATTTATACACGCCAACTGATGCCATAGATCGTCAAAGACTTGAACCCAGAAAATCGAGCAGAGGCTTAAATTTGAATTTGATGGTGCAAACAGTACCACAGCAACGAGAAGGTGAAGCACCAGACAGAGAAAAAATTGAACGGTTGAATATCCTCGAAGGGTTACGGAAGTATGCACCCGACCATGTATTGCTAGTAGGAAAACCGGGTTCAGGCAAATCTACAGCTTTAGAACGTTTGTTATGGGAAGAAGCGGAAAAGTGCAGGGGAGCATGGGAGCAGAGGAGCAGAGGAGAAGCGGAAAAGCTGACAAGGATTCCCGTGCTAGTGAAGTTAAGGGACTACACAACTTCGGTGCTGGATTTAATTAGGGGATTTTTGGATGACTATAAGTTATGCCTCAACAGGATAGAGATTGAAAATCTACTGCGTACAGGGCGATTTTTGTTACTTATAGACGGTTTGAATGAATTACCCAACGATGAAGCTAGACGAGATTTAAACCGATTTCGGCAGAAATACCACCGAGTCACGCCGATGATTTTTACTACGCGGTATTTGGGGGGGGGTGATTTAGGTATTGAAAAAAAACTGGAAATGCAACCCCTCACAGAACCGCAGATGCAGCATTTTGTCCGCGCCTATTCAGAGGTGGGTGATGAAATGCTGCGGCAGTTGGCTGGACGCTTGCGAGAATTGGCGGAAACGCCGCTGTTATTGTGGATGCTGTGTGAAGTATTTAATGATACTAAACAAATCCCTACTAGTTTAGGTGAGTTGTTTCGTTGGTTCTCTGGAGAGTATCACAAACTCAAGGGAGATGTACCAATTGCTGAAGGGTTACGTAACTGGCAGGCTGATTTATTGCAGCATCTAGCATTTGAAATGATGCAAGGCGATAATTCGACTGAGTTGCGATTAACTATTTCTAAACAGCAAGCGAGGAATGCTTTAGCGACATTTTTACAAAACAAAGTACGTTTTAGTGAGAATTGTGCAAGAGACTGGCTAGAAGATTTGCTCAAGTATCACTTAATTCAATTGCGAACAGATGACCAGATTGAATTTCGTCATCAGCTGATTCAGGAATACTACGCCGCAGAATCTCTAATCTCACAGCTTGATAATGTTAGTGATCAGAAGCTAAAACGGGATTATTTAAATTATTTAAAGTGGACAGAACCCGTGGCGTTGATGTTGGGGTTGGTGGATGATGAAGAGCAAGCGGTGCGAGTGGTGAAGTTAGCCTTAGATGTGGATTTGAAATTAGCGGCAAGGTTGGCAGGAGAAGTAAAGCGAGAGTATCAGAAAGAAACAGTCGATTTAATTTTAGAGTTAAACATTCATAAATTCCTTAAAGTTGAGTTTTTGGGTATCAGTCACTCTGAATATGCCGTTACTTTTATAAGTAACTTGTTGCAGGATGAATATTCCTCTGTTCGTTCGAGTGCCGCAGAGGCTTTAGAAAAAATCGGCAACAAAGAAGCTGTATCTGCCTTAATTAAAGCTTTGCAAGATGAAGATTACTCTGTTCG
>NZ_JAYGHD010000258.1:0-1797 GCF_034932245.1 Nostoc sp. UHCC 0251 | reverse complement strand
TTTATCCCCTCAACACTTGCAATTTTACCTGTTTTAGGGAATGAAACAGCCCTGCTTTTTAAGGGGGATTTAGAGGGGGATCTAAAACGTTTTGCTACCAAGATGAGGACTTTTCAAACATCCTCTAATACTACTCTTGATCAAAATACGTATTATGACAATAGCCTCACCCAAAGGGAATAGCTACTAGCTCACACTTTTTCGAGAAAAGACTCTACCCATTGCAAATATTGCAAACCGGCAATTAGTGCTGTGTTATTATGATCTGCTCCTGGAATCAACAATAGTTGCTTTGGTTCGGGAGCAACGGCATACAGTTTTTGGGTCATGAAAGAGGGTACAGTCGAATCAGCAGCGCCATGAATGAATAAAACTGGCATTTTTAACTTTGGCAATTTTTTAATGGAATCAAACCGCTGTGTCAAGATTAAATCCACAGGAAACATCCAAAACATGTTTCGATAAGTTATTAAATCGCGGATGGATGTAAAAGAGCTTTCCACGATTAAACCAGCAGCTTGTGGGTGTTTCACTGCTAAGTCGGTGGCTATTGCACCCCCAAGAGAATGTCCATAAAGAAAAATTTGGCTAGGTGGAATCTCTTGTTGCTGCACCAAATAATTCCAAGCTGTGGCTGCATCTTCATAAACCCGCTTTTCATTGGGAAACATACCCTGACTGCGACCATAACCTCGATAATCAATCAGCAACACCGAAAACCCTAGCTGATGAAACCGATTCGCATGAGCTATATTTGCGCCAATATTGATACCGTTTCCGTGTAAGTATAACAACGCTTTAGCATTGGGTTGCTTGGCTTCTATCCACCAACCGTGAATGTGTTCTACCTTGCCTGTTTTAACTGGTATAGGGAACCAAACCTCTTCGTAAAGGAGATTAAAAAACTCTGGTGTCTTTTCAATGACAGCAGAGGGAAAGAAAATGAATCGAGGTTGCCCAATAAAAAGAAATATACAGATGGCAAAGTAAGCGATCGCTGCAATAATTCCACCCCAGAGTAGCAGTTGGGAAAATACTTGTATTAAAAGTTGCAGTTTATTAACTTCCATGCCCTAACTTTTTATTGAATTTTAAAGTGTCTATGTTAACAAAGAAATTACTTAGTATGAGTAGCCCTAGCATTTTTATATCTAGATTTCAAGCATTCTCCAAAAATTTTACCCTAAAATCAATTATTCAGTAAAAATACGTATGCAATGTTAAGTCTTCTCAATATATGAATAGTAGAATTAGCCCATACAGGAGAAGACAGTGACGCTCTTAAACCAAGCTCAAGTAGAGCAGCTAAAGGAAATAACCACACACTTGCGACAAGTAAGACAAGAAAAATCCATAGGTTTAGAAGAAATAGCTGCAAGAACACTGATTCGAGCAGGTGTTTTGCAAGCTTTAGAAGAAGAACGATTTGAAGAATTGCCTGAGCCTATTTTTATTCAAGGATTCATCCGTCGCTATGGAGATGCTTTAGGACTGGATGGAAATGCTTTATCACATACTCTTATAAGCAATGTAGTCCGCCAAGACTCCAAGAATGATCATAATAATTCAGGCAACAAATCCAATACATACATACCTCTTGTTGCCACTTACATTCTATTATTAGTAGCTGCATCTGCTGGTCTTTTATATATACTTAATCCACCACAAATTGCATCTGAATCCCTGACTCCAAAAGTCAATGGTCAACAATCAATGGTCATTAATCAGTGAGTGGGGGAGATGGGGGAGATGAGGGACAGGGGAAAAGGTTAAAGGGGAAAGGGTAAAGGGATAAAT
>NZ_JAYGHD010000257.1:0-1808 GCF_034932245.1 Nostoc sp. UHCC 0251 | reverse complement strand
TAATTTTTAGCGATCGCAGCTTTTTTGCCCGATCTCACCAAATCGCGTTGCTCCCCACGGCACTAGAGACAACTGTATAATGCATTGACTCGGCTTGTTTGCTTGTCTTATCCAGTTTTTGGTCTATCAGTGCTGCCCACGCTTCTATCATTGCCTCCATTCTTGCCTGGAGGTCTATGATCGTTTCTTCATATCTGCCCAGTGTCGCCATCATCCTAAAAACTGGATCGTCTGGTGTAATTCCTAGTTGATATGCCCCTTCAACTATGCGTTTTTGTTCTGATGGGGAATAACCTTGTAATGTGTCTTGTAGTGTCATCAATCAAGCCCTAGATATTTAATAGCCAAATTGTTATTCATCACTGAATGACGAAACTTTTTAATCCACTGAAAAATGAAGCTTCTCCAAAATAAAATTATTGAGAGATCCTGGCAGACTTGTGAATATGGTTTATCAGCCTTTTCCATTGCTTGATAATGATTCCGATGTAGAGCCATTAATTCTACTTCTGTCCCTCCTATGATTAACAGCTTTTTCCGCATCTTCTCCTCATATTCTCTAAACTCTGGCGCAAAATGGTAATTTTTCACTACCACGTAGTTAGCGTTAGTGGTCGCGTTCTGGATGATTGCATTTAAGTAATATATACAGTCTTCCCTGTGAGAAATAGGTTGAAGAAATGTTAAATTCCAACCAAATTTTACTACAACCTCAAATAAGCTAGCACTCTCGATATATTGAATTACTTTTTCAATATCTTGTCCGGGCATATCAACAATTATCACATCTAACTCAGGATGATTTAAGTCATCTGCTATTGCATCAGCATCGTCATTTGATAAATCAAACTTCTTAATGGTTGCTATATGTTCATAAGCCTGAAATACAGGGAATGATTCTTGGTTATAAACCTTTATCCGTTTTCCTTGTTGGGCTAACATTTCTAGCAATAGCTTGATAACTGTAGACTTACCTACCCGCGCATCTCCTACAGTTATAATTATTCTCTTTGACATTCTTATTCCTATTCAGATAAAATCTTCTCTATGCCAAATAAATCTTTGATTGGCTTTATTTGCCCTTGGAAGTTGTTCAACCAGCTTAGGATTCTCCCAAATACAGACGGATATTCATCTTGTTCAATCCCTTGTCTAAATGTCATGTTTTTAACATCCAAATAATCGTAAGACTTTTTCGCTAACTTGGGCATAGTTATACTTGTGAAAGTATGACTTTTTGCTTTTACTTGCTGCTCTATTTCTTTTATTTTTTGCGAGTTATCATAAAAATTAAATTGTTCTACCTCTCCGTAAAACAAATTTTTTACTATTACATAATCAACATTATCACCACAGTAACTATAAAGTTCTAATAATTGATTTATACAATCAACTATTGTACTTATAACTACTACTATAGTTACCCGCATTTGACATTTATCATTTACCACGCCTAAAAACCCCATCTCTTTTATTAAAATTTTTAGAGTTGGTAGAAATTGTGATGGCGTTTCTAGTAGTATCAAAGATTGTTCCTCTTGATTCTCCCCCGATTCTTTTGGTTTGGGATACACTAATTCTTTTAAATTATCTACAAATTCGTCTAATTTATCTGAGTTAGATATATCTAAACGTTGAATGTTTGCAGATGTTTCATAAAATCTGATCAAGTGTGGATTAGAATTATCCGCGTCTAACCCGACAAATTTTACTGTGTTATCTATGTAAATTTGCGCTAAACCTCTGGCAAAGGTTGTGATTTGAACGATATTTTTGCCAAACGGTCACGAAATGCTTCAAAACTCATT
>NZ_JAYGHD010000256.1:0-1848 GCF_034932245.1 Nostoc sp. UHCC 0251 | reverse complement strand
TTTATATTATTTCTCTGTTGTGTATGCCGAAATCAGGATTTAAAACAATCACAGTACCGGACTGGATTGTTGATGAAATTAAGAGACAGCCTGACTATAAAGGGAATCAAGCTGCCACTTTAGGGGCGCTTGTTAAAGATGGTGTTGCGGCTCGTGGCGGAGAATTGGAAAACCCAGCTATATTACTTGCACGCATACTGAATAACTTACCTAATTGGGAGCGGCGCGAATCTTGGGAGTTAGCGCTGACTATTTTAAATTGGTTGCAAGAAACAGAGCATGATGCTGATTGATCGGATTGATAGAATTGGTTCATGGGTAATTTTGGTGCAATGCTTCTTTTGGTAAAACTAATTTGCGGTCAAGATAACACGATTGTGGAAGGGGATTTAGTAGAGCTAGCACAAAAGCATGTTGATGATTATGCCAACAAGTGGAAAGAACAATTACAATTGCACAGGCAATCAGACAAATTTTGGGACTGGGATTTTAAACTGGAGTTTATCATTAATAGACAAGTAAACCGTGAAGGCTATGCGATTGAATACGAAGATGAAACTCAAGGGTTAATGCTGATTGAAACCCAAATGCACGGTTCTCGTCTACAAGAGGGAAAACGCTTGGTATATATTGATGGCATAGCTACCGCACCTCGGAATCGGTTATATATCCAACGTCCGCCAAAATTAAAAGGTGTTGGAACTGCATTCTTGGCGTTTGCCAGAACTCGCAGTTTAGAGCTAGGTTATGAGGGGAGAGTAGGGTTACATTCACTACCTGGAGTAGAAGAATTTTATGACAACCAAGGCATGATTGATGTGGGAGAGGATGAAGATTACGATGATCTAGTTTATTTTGAGTATGGAGTTTTCCGTTCTCCTGGATAAGGTAGCAAAGGTAAATAAATGAGTCAACAGGAAAAGAGCGATAATCAAAGTGCCTTCAACCAAGAAAATGCAGTAAATCCAATGGATTTATTATTTGATGAAGAATGCTTAAAAAAAGCTGTTGAAGCTGAGGATAAAGTTGGTGGAAATATTGGGGCTGGGTTAGATTGGGGGTCAGCACTTGGCTCCTTAGTGGGTAATCTAGAACTTTTGGGACGTTTCACAACGTTGCGTATCTCTCTAAATAGAGAAGTGCGGTTGTTGCTAAATAATTGGAATTTAGGTACAGCTACGAAAATTGCTGTAAAAACTGCAAGAGAAAGAATACTTGAAAAGTTTAGACTGCCGACACCAGAGGTAAGAGAATACATACTTGCTACTCTGGAAAATGATCAGCTTTATGGCGAAGAATTCATTTCTAATCGAGAAATACTGCGCGAACTTCTTGGATTGTTATTAAAGCAAGAAGATTGGGAAACTATTGCAGCAGTTGCAGCAGATTCCTTAAAAAAAGAAATTATACATCAAGCTGTTGTTGAAAAAATTTCAGCGTGAGTTTGAGTTTGCACTTGACAATTCATTAATTTTTGGAGCATTTGCTCTCATTTGAAAACTATTGCGCTTAGTGACGGGTAGTTTCCGCAGGCTCCTTTTGTTGTATATGAGTTGGTTTTTGTTTGGTTCTGGGCGCAATAACATACCCTACTGCACCAACTCCAATCATTCCACCGCCTATGATATACATAATATTTTTAGTGAAGTATTGAGAGCCAATGTATCCAAAGGTCATTGCTAGAACTGTTGTGACGATCATTTGAGGTACTTTCATATCTAAACTGTGTTGCTTGGTTATTAAACAAAGGAAGGAAAGATTGCTGTTGTGTGGCAATTGATACTGTACTATTCATTAGAGTTGTCGCCAAATAAGCTAAAAAAGCGATGAAAGCCAGTCACAGTGAAC
>NZ_JAYGHD010000255.1:0-1941 GCF_034932245.1 Nostoc sp. UHCC 0251 | reverse complement strand
GGGAGCAACGCGATTTGGTGAGATCGGGCAAAAAAGCTGCGATCGCTAAAAACTAGTTTCAGTATAATTTGTATTTTTACTACAAAAGACACAGTATTAATACTGGTTTAGATTTGTGGAATATTTTAATATCTAAAGATGACTCATTTTTGGGAGACAAAAAAAGGTAGGATTCCCTTTGGAGTAAAGGTTTTGATATCTAACATCAAAACAAAAACAGGGATGCCTACAATGAAAAATAATATATGTTCTACTTTCGATATAAGCAAATATTTGTCACATTTTCAAGAAAAAGTTACGAAACTTTTAGACTTAACTGACATCTCAGAATTTGATGGACAAGTTTTAAAAATACGTGAGGAAGAAATTAGGAAATCTGCATTAATTTTGGCAGGAGAATGTATCGCTTTATTACTTCATAATCTGTCTAAGTCCCAAGATTTTTTGGATAAAGCGATGCAGCAAACACAGGGTTGGTGGCACAATAAAACGCAAAAGCATGGTTATAAAAAGCGACAAATATTAACGATTGGTAATGTTGAAGTAAGTTTAAAATTACCGTATGTAGTTGAACGTAAAAATCAACCAGATAAAAATAAACAACATGAAGGATTTTGTCCATTCTTAAGATATTTAGGAATGTCCGAGGGTTTAACCCCAGTTGTTTTATCAAAGGTTGCTCAATATGGCGCAATTGCAGGTTCATTTGAAGCTGCACGTACAACACTAATTGATTGGGGAATAAAGATTAGTTTAAAACGAATAGAACGGCTAACATATTATTTTGGTCAGTTGGGAATAGATTTACGTACTCACAAGCTAAATGACTTAAAATCTGGTAATTTATCCACTTTAAATATTCTTAAAGACCAACGTGTTGTAATTGCTGTAGACGGTGGTCGTACCCGTATTCGGATACCGAAAAAAGGAAAGCGTAAGGTTAAAACAAATCGTTATGGCTTTGCAGGTGAATGGATGGAGCCAAAATTACTAACAATTTATGTAGTAAATGAACAAGGGCAAAAAATTAGGACATCAGCAATTCCTATTACTAATGATGGCACATATTCAGGTTATCAAGGGTTCATCCAGATTTTAGAAATGTATTTAGTAAATTTGGGTATAAGCCAAGCAAAACAAGTTTTATTAATTGGGGATGGTGCAGAGTGGATATGGATACATATCCCTCCTTTATTAAAAAAACTACAATGTCCCCACGAAACTTATCAGTTGTTAGATTTTTATCACGCAGCATCACATTTACAAGACTTTGCCGATGCTGCTTTTAGCACAAATAATGAGCGTCAACAATGGTTTAAAAAGTCTCGTAAAATGTTAAAAAAAGGTCAAGCACTAGATTTAATGAGAAACATGGGTGAGATTATATTATCAGCTACTGGAGAACGCTGCAAAATTTTAGTACGAGAACGAAATTACATTTTAAAAGCTTATCGACGGAGGCTTTTAAAATATAATGAAATTATGTCTCGAAAGCTCCCTCTTGGTAGTGGTGCAGTTGAAAGTTTAATTCGTCAAGTCGTTAATTTACGCATGAAAGGAAACGGAAAATTTTGGTTAAAAAGTAATGCTGAAATTATGTTACATCTGCGATGTCAATGGATAGCTGGACGCTGGGATGATTTTTGTAATTCTATCTTTAATTCGTTCATCAAGCCTATATCTGCTTGATAAATTTTATACTTTAATTTTGGTGTTAACTAATTAAATGCTACAATTGAGACTAAGTAATTAAGAATAGTTACTTTACTTTTAAAAAAAAAATCGTTAAATAGCTTGCTAGTAATCTTTTTGAGATATTTCATCAAGATAAATTGTCCTGTAAATCAGTAGAACAATGGCAAATAAAATCACTTTGTACTTAAAGATAATTTTTAGCGATCGCAGCTTTTTTGCCCGATCTCACCAAATCGCGTTGCTCCC
>NZ_JAYGHD010000254.1:0-1979 GCF_034932245.1 Nostoc sp. UHCC 0251 | reverse complement strand
GTTAACATCATGACATTCATCATCAACATCACGACATTCACTATGAACATCGTGATATCCATAGTTAACGTTTAAGCAATCGTTCAAAAACCAGTTTTTCTATCTGAATTAAGAGAAATTACTCAGATTAATATATTAATTTTTTTAAGAATAAAATTATTCACTAATTTTACTGAACCAAAAAATAGGCTTACTAAGGCAAACTATTTCTATAAGTCTCTCAGACGAATATATCTATGCCCCGTCCAAAACGTACATCCCGTATTTTAGAGAAAGCTGAATTGAGATCCGCTGGGCTAAAAGCAATAGATTTAAATATGGATTTTGGCGATAGTTGCAATTTGCAAAATCTGACTAAATCAATTGAGCAGTTACGCACTATGCTTGATGCTTACAACATCAATTTAGCTATGATTGACTCTTCCAAAACTAAAATTGATGAGATGGAAAAAACCTTGAACAATCTTACAGATAAGATGGTGAGAGGCGTTGCTTTTAAGTATGGCAAAAACAGCAGCGAATATGAGATGGCAGGTGGTATTCGTGATAGCGAACGTGTCCGCAAAAGCAGGTTAAGCCGCCTGAAAGCTGTTGCAGAATAAGTATCAGGTGAGGATGCTAAAGCTGTCTAGTGTACCACGGCGCGAAGCAGAAAGCAGAGTCAAAGTAACTTTATAGCAAGGAAAATGGAATGAGCAAACGCTACTTGTTCAT
This sequence comes from Nostoc sp. UHCC 0251, assembly GCF_034932245.1. Classification (NCBI taxonomy): domain Bacteria; kingdom Bacillati; phylum Cyanobacteriota; class Cyanophyceae; order Nostocales; family Nostocaceae; genus Nostoc; species Nostoc sp. UHCC 0251. The sequence goes on along the minus strand of NZ_JAYGHD010000254.1, from coordinate 1,265 downwards.
TAAACCATTTGTTATTGACTACTGCGATACCTTTGGTGGGCTTCGCCTACGCAATTTCTTTTATTCCTGATGCTTTTTGATAAGAAAAAGTTATATAGAACTCATATTTGATTTTTGAAAGAATTCAGTGTCACTCAAAGAAGCTTCTTGCTTATTGCCTTCCTACGCAAATAATTTCAGAAATCAAATTGGATCGCTATATAAAGCTAATATCATGCAATATCATGCATATAAAATTATGCATTTTGTAAAACAACCTCATTTTTAATGATGTTTAAAGTACTGTGATTTGGTAATTTCAGCAATTTTCCTTGTCTAAATTTTAATTAGAGTTTATAGTGTTACGGTGTTTTCCCTAGCAATTTATCGGCAGATTTATATCATGATTTATTCTCACCAATTGCGGAAGTATTTGGCGCGTTTCTCTTTATCTGTAGTATTATTAGCTGATTTAGTAATCACACAAAAAACTCCGCCAGCTTTTGCTCAAACGGTAAATTCATCAATCGGTAATCCTGTAACATTCAGTTGCAATGATAGTGAAGCGACAATCAAAGATAAAAATGGCCCTAGAGTAGTTAATGGAAATACAGCCATTTACATTGGTTATCAGCAAGTCTCATCTAATAACAAAAACCCTGTGACAATCCGTTTCAATAGTGGTATCAAATCATGGTGCAGAACTGATTACGAAACAACCAATGACGATGGTACAGGTTACGGATTGTATTGGGATGGAGGTAATGTTTTATATGGCGTTTACTCTTCCACTGGTAGTCAGACTGGTAATGATTTTCGCCGCTTTGCAACTGGGCGTTGGTTGACTAGCTATGGTTACGGGGGCGGGGCAAAAGTCGCAGTTATAGCTAGGATCAATCCAGCCAATGGTCAGGTTGACTACGCCACATTTTTAACTTCCAAAAAGCCAACTGATGGAAAAACTAACTCTCTACTTGTCCAAAACCTATCATGGAACGACACAAATTTAACTTTGACTGTGCAAGCACAGTCATGGTGGACTCCCCGTCGCACTAATACAAGTGCGATGAATTGCACTGGTTCATCACCTTATCAATACACAGCAGTATTCACTGGCGATTTAACAAAAGTGAACTCGGCTTTCGCTCCTACCTGTAATTAAAGGGTAAGGATTCAGCTATCAAATTGAAGAAGCATATTTTTGGCGTTGCTGATTCCATGTATGAAAATTATTTTGCATAATACCAAAATCCTTGTAGAGACGTAGCACTGCTACGTCTCTACAT
>NZ_JAYGHD010000253.1:0-2025 GCF_034932245.1 Nostoc sp. UHCC 0251 | reverse complement strand
CCACAAGAGTTATATTTAATTCGATTATGCAAATTAGATGTTTTTTAGCTTACTACTGGGACTTAAACATTGAAACTCTACAAAGCAGTATTTCATTATTTCTACCTTCTCTGTTTCTAAGCAGTGATTCATTTTATTTATATATGTGCAACTAAAAAAACCATCACAGTCATGTTTGTTGCTACTTTTCCCAAAAAGGTAGCAAAGATACTCAACCCAATTGGCGTAGCTATATCATCGAGAAGTTGGTGTGTGCAAATAAAAAAACCATCACAATTATTTCCGTATAACTGCTAGGGCATAGTCATGATCGAGGTATAGTTTCACCGGAGACAGGGCAAAATGTATATCAACTTTTTCATCAGTTCCATTATTGGAATTGTGGTTTCGGTGCTGGTGGCTTTTGGCTTACTGCAATGGTTGCACATCCCTGCTGGGAACTTTCTGGATTGGGTAATTGGTGGTGCAAGCTTTTGGTGGCTGTTGGTAATTGTTACCGTACCCTGGAATGTGCATTTTCAAGCTAAAGAAGTCTTAGCAGAAGCAGCACAATCCAAAGAGAAAGGAATTCCAGTTGATGAGAAACAAGTGAAGTATGTTACAGCGTTGGCAAAGCGATCGCTCTGGATTGCCCTTGCTTTACACTTATTCTCAGCCGTTGGTCTTTATACTCTTGCTGTCACTGGTATTAGTACGGTGGGATATATAAGTTCTGGTGCAGCTTTGTTATTAACAATTCTCCGTCCAGCGATTCGGGCGTATGAGTATTTATATGCACGGTTAGCGATGATTCGCCAAGAATGGAAGTATCCGCGCGAAGATATTGTTGAACTGCGCGATCGCTTCTCGATATTGGAACAAAAAATCCAGTCATTTGAGGAGCAACTCAACCCAGAACAATCTTATTCATTACCCGCAACTCAAGAACGCTTTGCCGAAGAAACTCGCAGAGATTTAGCCAGAATTGCGGCTAATTTGGAAGAATTAAGGGCGACAAATCAAACTGAACATGAGCGTTTGGCGAGAGAAGCACGAACTGCGATCGCGCAACTTTCGACTGACGGGCAATTTCTCGATCATGTCCGCGAAATTATTCGATTTTTTAAGACCGCTTAATTATTCCTCATGTTCGCCGATTAACTAGGGTAGCGCTAGCTTGGTCAACAGGCATCAGCACAACTTCATTAATATTGACATGGGGCGATCGCGTCACACAGAAAAATATTACATCAGCCACATCATCTGCTGTCAGGGGCGTAACTCCCTGGTAGACTTTGTTGGCGCGTTCAGCATCTCCGTGAAAACGCACATTGCTAAATTCCGTTTCTACCATACCAGGATCAACGGAAGTTACACGTACCCGCGTTCCCAACAGGTCTTGTTTTAAACCTTCAGAAATTGCCCTCACAGCAGCCTTGGTAGCACAGTAGACATTACCACCGGGATAGGTTTGATGTCCAGCAATGGAACCTAAATTTACCACATGACCGTGATCGCGGCTTACCATTCCCGGAACGACATAGCGGGACACGTAAAGTAAACCCTTAACGTTAGTATCAATCATGTCTTCCCAGTCTTGAAAACTGCCTTCGTGTAACTTGTCTAAACCACGACTTAGACCAGCATTATTAATAAGGATGTCGATGTTAGACCAGGCAAACGGTAGAGTAGAAATTGCTTCTTCTACAGCGTTGCGATCGCGCACATCTAGCTGTAACAAATGAATTTCAATACCAAATTCTTTAATAAGAGTATCTGCTAGCTGCTGCAAACGTTCCAGCCGCCGTGCCGCAAGGATTAGTTTTGCACCCGCACCAGCGAAAATTCTCGCACAAGCAGTACCAATACCACTACTTGCACCAGTGATCAAAATGATTTGATTTTGTAGAGAAGTCATTGTTAGTCAAAAGTCAAGAGTGCAGTGTTAATTTAAATACAAAATTTAGCAATTTAGCAAGTTACTAAGTACAGATATAGGAATCATATTTGATTTCTGAAAATATTTCAGTAGGGTGTGTTATGCCG
>NZ_JAYGHD010000252.1:0-2063 GCF_034932245.1 Nostoc sp. UHCC 0251 | reverse complement strand
TCCTGCGGTTTAAAATTCATCGATGAAGAACGGGTTCACCTGCATCACATCGACGAAAATCACGCCAACTGGAAGAAAAATAATCTTGAAGCAATTCACGAGAGTTGCCACGATTATAAACACATGAGCAAAAGCACAAGCTAAGAACATCGGAAGCTGGGTGCGGTGAAAGTCGCACGCCCAGATTTAACCGAGAGTTGCCCCGAATAATATCGGGCATCGACTCAACCCCTGGTATTTGTGGCCTTGATTTTCATTTATGCCTTCCAAATGGACAAGCTAGACCAAAAATACAATCTCAAGAAGTGAGGAAAAACCGTGTCAGTTGAAATTTGGACTATTGTATTAGTTGGACTTTCCTTCCTCGCCTACATTTATATAGGTTGGCAATCACGAGTCGAAAATAGTAAAGACTTCTTTATAGCAGGTCAAGGGATACCTTCAATTGCCAATGGTGCGGCTACCGCCGCGGACTGGATGTCCGCAGCCTCGTTTATTTCAATGGCGGGGCTGATTTCTTTTTTGGGCTACGATGGTTCTATTTATTTGATGGGCTGGACTGGCGGCTATGTACTGCTAGCATTATTATTAGCCCCCTATCTTCGGAAATTTGGTAAGTATACAGTGCCAGATTTCGTAGGAGATCGCTACTACTCTAATATCGCTCGTCTGGTGGCGGTAGTGGCAGCCATTTTCGTCTCTCTCACCTACGTTGCTGGACAAATGCGGGGCGTGGGCATTGTTTTTAGCCGCTTCCTCCAAGTAGATATCAATACAGGTGTGATCATCGGTATGGTGATCGTGGGCTTTTTCTCTGTGTTGGGGGGGATGAAAGGCATTACTTGGACACAAGTTGCACAGTACTCTGTGTTGATTTTTGCTTACCTGATTCCAGCGATCGCGATCGCCTGGTTTCTTACTGGTAATCCTGTTCCCCAGTTAGCATTTACCTTCAGTGATATTGCTGATAAACTTAATAAAATCCAAGTTGACCTGGGGTTTAAGCCGTATACTGAACCATTTGTGAATAAGACGATGCTAGATGTCTTGTTCACCACCATTGCTCTGATGGTAGGCACTGCTGGCTTACCCCATATCATTGTCCGATTTTACACAGTAAAGAGTGTGCGGGCAGCCCGTTTTTCTGCTGGTTGGGCACTACTATTTATCGCTATTCTTTATACCACTGCTCCAGCCCTTTCCATGTTTGCCCGCTACAATCTGATTGATTCCCTGCACAATCATACAGTTACAGAAGTGCAGCAGTTAGACTGGGCGACTAAGTGGGAAAAAACTAAACTGTTGGCTTTTAATGACATCAATAAGGATGGGCGTTTCCAGTTAACTCCGAGCAAAGACACCAATGAAATAAACATTGACCGAGATATCATCGTCCTTTCCACTCCAGAGGTAGCTAACCTGCCGCCGTGGGTGATTGGCTTGGTAGCAGCTGGCGGTTTGGCTGCTGCTTTGTCTACAGCATCCGGCTTATTATTAGTAATTTCTAGTTCCATCGCCCACGATATCTACTACCGCATCATAGATTCATCAGCCTCAGAACAAAAACGGGTATTTGTTGGGCGGATCATGGTAGGTTTTTCCCTCGTCCTTGCCGGATATTTTGGGGTGAATCCGCCGGGATTTGTGAGTGAGGTAGTAGCTTTTGCCTTCGGTTTGGCTGCTGCTAGTTTCTTCCCAGTGATTTTCCTGGGGATTTTCGATAAGCGGACCAATTCTGAAGGTGCGATCGCCGGCATGTTGACGGGTTTAATTTTTACGATTATCTACATTGTCGGCGTTAAGTTTGGGGGTATGCAACCTTGGTTTTTTGGAGTTTCTCCAGAAGGAATTGGTACTTTGGGGATGCTAATCAACTTCGCTGTAACCCTAGTGGTTTCTCGCCTAACGCCCCCTCCTCCACCAGAGATTCAAGCGATGGTAGAAGACCTCCGCAGCCCGATTATTGAAGAGTAGGGCATTGGGCATTGGGCATTGGGCATGGGGCATGGGGCATTGGGCATTGGGAAAAGACAAGGAAGAAACTTGTTCAATAATTCTCCCTT
>NZ_JAYGHD010000251.1:0-2207 GCF_034932245.1 Nostoc sp. UHCC 0251 | reverse complement strand
ATTAAGTACGGTGTTGAATCCCCTACAAAACATTGAACCTTCTCCCAAGGGGAGAAGCGAAGCGCGATCTGCCCTCTGCCGACGCTCGCGGACTCGCTAACGCTGCGCTATCCTGCCTCCTGCCTTCTTCAAATCAGATCCCTACTAGGAGCACGGTTATGCACCAGAGCATTCACGAGGCCGCTAGCAATATCTGGTTTACTGAACTCAAAGCCGACAAAGTTGGCAGATTAATCACTGGATTAACCAAATCATGATTATTCCGTAATCAATAGAAAATTCAGGGTAAGAATGTCTTTTCAACCACCATGCTCTGATCTAATCTGTCAAGTACAATTTATACCAAATTAGATGTTCTCACCCTGTCTTTACGAGAGGCTGCGCTCAGTAATCATAAATCAATTAACTTGCTCTGTATCTTTTTTATTTTTTGGTCAAAATTTTACAAAGATGATATTGGAAGAAACAGCTGCACAAACGCCTGAACTAGAATCATTGACTCAAGAAAGTCTTACCCGTGGTTTAATGGTGCTTGCCAATCTTGATAGCGATTTGGCTCGGATTTTAGAAAGATTGGGGCCTCCACCTATATGGAAAAGAGAACCGGGTTTTGCAACGCTGTTGTGCATAATTCTGGAACAGCAAGTTTCCGTAGCGTCTGCAAAGGCTATATTTAACCGTCTACGCGGGATTGTTGTAACTCTAACGCCAGAAAATTTTCTGATATTGGATGATGTTCAATTGAGAGGAATTGGATTTAGTCGGCAAAAGATTCTCTACTGTCGTGGGTTGGCTCAGGCGATAGCAACTGGTCAACTTGACCTAACCAAGCTGGAAAGAATGGATGAAACTACTATCAGAACTGAGTTAAAGCGTCTTAAAGGGATAGGAGACTGGACGGTTGATATTTATTTACTCATGGCGCTGCAAAGACCTGATGTCTTTCCCAAAGGCGATTTAGCGATCGCGATCGCTTTACAAAAACTCAAAAATTTGGCGACGCGTCCAACACCAGCACAACTAGAAGCGATCGCACAGATTTGGCGGCCGTGGCGAGCAGTTGCTGCAAGACTTTTATGGCACTACTACCTATTTATTTGAACCAGAAAAAGATTAGATAAGAATGCGAATAGCCTACCAGTACCGTCTACGACTAACCAAGGAACAAATAGCCACCATCGAAAACTGGCTGGAACTTTGTCGCCGTCAATATAACTACAGACTTACTGAACGGTTTAACTGGTGGGAAAGTAATCGTTGTGACATTAATCGATGCTCTATTATTTCCTGCGGTATTGCACCACCAAAAGATAAACCTGATTACTATAGTCAAAAGCGGGATTTAACCAACAGTAAATCTTTGTTTCCAGAATATAAAGATTTACCTTCCCACACATTGCAAGACGTAATTTCACGCGTTGAAAAGACTTTTGAACGTTGGCTGAAGGGAGATAGCAACGGTAATCGCTCTGGTCGTCCCAGATTCAAAGGTAAGGGGCGCTATCATTCATTGGCGTTTCCTGACCCCATCAAACCAGAACACGTTCAGGGTAAATTCATTCAATTACCCAAAATCGGCAAAGTCAAGATGATTTTGCACCGTCCCCTACCGAATGGTTTTAAAATCAAAACTGCGACAGTTACCAGTAAAGCTGATGGTTGGTATATCAGTCTTAGCCTAGAAGATGTAACTATACCAAAGATCAAGCCTGACGTTATCTCCACATTACATAACACAGTAGGTATTGATATGGGGCTGAAATCATTCTTGGTGACAAGCGACAACCAAGAAGTGCAAATCCCCCAACATTACCGCAAAGCTGAAAAACGATTAAAGCGGTTACAACGTCAACTGTCTCGAAAAAAGAAAGGGTCAAATCGTCGCAAAAAAGCGATTAAACGTGTTGCTAAAACTCACTTAAAAGTTGCTAATCAACGTAAAGATTTTCATTATAAAACTGCAATATGGTTACTAAATCAATCCCAAGTTATCGCCCATGAAAACTTAAATATCAAAGGGCTGGCAAAGTCTATGCTTGCCAAGTCCGTAACCGATGCTGGCTGGGGTCAATTTCTACAAATCCTGAATACCAAGGCTGCAAGTGCTGGGTGTTTGGTAGTAGCGGTAAATCCCAATGGCACAAGTCAAGAGTAGACTTCTTGCATAAGTCGGGAAAAGGGCAAGGGGGAAGGGGAAAAAGTTCTGT
>NZ_JAYGHD010000250.1:0-2230 GCF_034932245.1 Nostoc sp. UHCC 0251 | reverse complement strand
TTAGGTTTTGAGCTTGTTCCCCAGCCCGAAGCAAATACGGTTTCTTAGGAGAGGGGTATCCATGAATGGCTACCAGATAAATCAAAAGTTCGACGAGTGATTAGGCGAGTATCGAGTACATTTTGGTTTACCCGCGAAGTGATGCAGTATGCGCCAGATTGTGTAGTGATATTACCAGAGAATGTGCGCGATCGCCTCAAACAAAAACTCCTCACCCTCTGCAATTTATACGATATCGAAACCAGGTCTTAACCCTTCCCCTTTCGGAGTCGGAGAGGGACGGTTTTACGTAGTAAAGTCAGGGAGAGGTCTTTTCATCCTTGACAAAAGTACACTTCCATAAGATGCACTCATGTAACCGTTATCTGCGATCGCCTATAGTCATCTACAATACGTAAGTAAGACTAATGACGTAATAACAAGGCTTACAGACATCAATTTTGAAAATTAAAGAAAAAAATAATTACTAATTGCTTAAAAATTCCGGTTTATTTCGCTTTGGGATGATAAATAAAAATAATAGCGTTGAATGTCATGCTTCCTAGCACGAAGGATTACTGAAATTCTTCGCTGCTTTCAGAATGACTACTCAGCATCAAACAGCACCTGCCGTCAATCAGTTTTTTGCTGGGGATGCTTCTGCGCTACCACCTGGAGATGCAGCTACATCAATGGGTTTCTACCACAACACTTGCTCTAGATGTATCTAAGTAACTATGCTGATAAAGTCTAAAGATGCCACGGTATCTAGGAGCGAATTCTAAAGCAATTGTAAAGGAATTGGTGCCATTTTGGCAGGTTTTTATCCCAAATATGGGATATTAGTAGATTGTACAAATCTCTATTGTTATTCACTATCTACCGACAACTGCTAAGTACAAGTTTAAGTAATTTAATGAAGTAGGAAATAATACATGGTATTATCACTGTCTTCTCATAACGTTATCCAGTATCTGCTAGAAGCGGGGCTGTGTAGCTCAGAAGATGACGCATCAGATAAATCTGAGTTGCCAGGAAGTAGTAAGAACAGTTTCGATTTACTCGTGACTCTAGCAGATAATCGTAAACTGCTCATTAAACAAGAACGTAACGTTAAAAGCAATGACGGCGCTCCTCATGAATTGTTTCAGGAGTGGCTATTTCATCAGTTACTCCAGCAGTTTCCAGTTCTCGGCAATATTTCCGCGATCGCACCATTGGTAGTGCATTTTGACGAAGAAAATTCTATCCTCGTCCGCAACTACTTAGGTGATTATCTGGAGCTTGCGACATTCTACCACAACAATGAGATTTGTCCACAAGAAATTGCCACTGCGATCGGTACTACTTTAGCGGGACTCCATCGCGCAACCTACAACCGCCGAGAATATAAGGATTTTATGGCAACTGCTCCCCAAGGAGAGTTTCGCTATGGCTTTTACAATCCGGCGCAAGGGGTAGAATCAATTGGGCCGGAGATTTTTGGCACGGTTCCCACGGATGCACTGAAATTCTATCTACTATACCAGCAGTCCGAGAGTTTGGAATCTGCGATCGCAGATTTGGCGTATGAATGGAATCCTTGCTGCTTGACTCACAACGACCTGAAATTGAACAACATTTTAGTTCATTCCAGGTGGGAGAAACTAGACAATTGCCTAGTAAAACTAATTAATTGGGAAGCTTGTTCTTGGGGAGATCCAGCTTTTGATTTAGGAACTTTACTAGCAAGCTATTTAAAAATTTGGCTCAATAGCCTCGTTGTAGATCCCACCATTGAGTTACAAGAATCTCTAAATCTGGCGTTGACACCGTTGGAGAGTCTACAACCTTCAATCATTGCCCTAATTAGGGCTTATCTAAATGCTTTTCCCATGATTTTGGAATACCGCAATGATTTTATTGTGCGAGTTATCCAGTTTGCGGGGCTGGCACTGATTCATCAAATTCAGGATATGATTACCTGCCGGAAAACTTTTAATAATGCTGATATTTGTATGCTCCAAGTGGCTAAAAGTTTACTCACTATGCCGCAGCAAGGTGTACTGACTATTTTCGGAATATCAGAGTCAGAGATTCTGAATACTGTGGGAAAAATTCATAAACTTCCTCAGCCTGTAAAAGAGCCACAGCTACTTCGGATTTATTACGAAAAAACTCGGCTCCGTGGTTGTTAATGGCAGGGACTAGTACCGAAAGGCGGAAGTCAAAAGTCAAAAGTCAAAAGTCAAAAGTATTATGGAATAAGCTC
>NZ_JAYGHD010000249.1:0-2251 GCF_034932245.1 Nostoc sp. UHCC 0251 | reverse complement strand
AGACGCGATGAATCGCCGTCTCTACAATAATCAGTCTTTTGTAGAGACGGCGATTCATCGCGTCTATTGCATTTTATGCAGTTTTAGCATTTTCATCAGATGCTTGTTCTGCAACATTTTTTAAGCGGCTCGATCTGATTTTACGGATGCGATCGCTATAGCGAACACCACCCGCCATTTCATATTCGCGGCTGTCTTTACCGTACTTGATACCAACCACCATCAGCATTTTCTCAGAAAGCTGACTCAAATTTTTTTCCATCTCTTCAATTTCAGTTTTAGAAGAGTCAACTACAGACAGAGCAGTATTATAAACATCAATTTTGTTGCGTAACCGATCGATTGACTCAACTAATTTTTCTAAACTATAATCTTCATCAAATTTGATGCTTGGAACAATCGATTTCAGTCCGGCCGATCTTAACTGAGCTTTTTCTAAAACACGGGATGTACGTTTTTTACGAGACATAAAACTACTCCTTTAAAATTCTTATAGAGCTAGCTTGCCTCAATTAAACTGCATTCTGGTTCAGCAAAACTCGCAGTTTTCGTAATAAATTTTTCAAGTTATAGCAGTAAATTTTCGGAATTTTATTACTAGATATTGGTATTTATATAGATAATTGTCTAAGCTTTATCAAAACTTTAAGGTACACTGCTCCCACAAGTTGCGAAACTGCTCCCGTAAGTTGCGAACCTGCTCCCGTAAGTTGCAAACCTGCTCCCACAAGTTGCAAACCTGCTCCCACAAGTTGCAAACCTGCTCCCATAAGTTGCGAAGCTGCTCCCACAAGTTGCGAAGCTGCTCCCGTAAGTTGTGAACCTGCTCCCGTAAGTTGCGAACCTGCTCCCATAAGTTGCGAACCTGCTTCAATTTGTTGGGGAGTGCGTAGGCAAAAACCTTGTAGGCGATCGCATAGTATTTTGTAGAAAAGATCGATATAAGCGATCGCAAACCCAGGTTAGACAAATCTAATTGCTGCGCTGCATCCCACAAGCGTGAAATACAAGGCAAAGACTTTGGGCTTGACAAAAATATAACTGTTAAAATCAGCATAATGGTGTCAAAATGCGAAAAAAACACACCCAAAAGGAGAACAAGTTTTGACAACTATTACCGATATTGGCACACTGATTAACCATAATCCTGAAATACACGGCGGTTGTCCGATTATTGCTGGTACAGGCGTGACAGTCAGGCGTATAGCAATCTGGTACAAACAAGGTTATAGCGCCGAAGAGATTGCAGATCAAATTAGTCATCTGACCTTAGCGCAGGTTTATGCAGCTTTAGCTTATTATCATGCTAACCGCGACCAAATTGACGCTGACATTGCAGCAGAAGAGGCAGAGGGAGACAGATTAGAGAAACTGCATAAAATTCAAAAACTTTCATGAGCCGAATTAGCTTGTATATGGATGAGGATTCTACCGCACGTTCTCTAGTTCTGGCTTTACAAAACCGTGGTGTAGATGTGATTACAAGTCTAAATTTGAATAGGCTGGGATATACCGATGAAGAACAGCTAACGTGGGCAACTGAGCAAGGTTTTGTTTTATATAGTTCTAATATTAGAGATTTCTACCGTTTGCACACTGATTTTTTGACCAAAGAACAATCTCATGCAGGGATAATTTTGGTACAGCAGCAACGTTACTCAGTGGGGGAACTAATGCGCGGTATTTTGAGATTAATTGCAGCTAAGTCAGCAGAAGAAATGCAGAATCAGGTAGAATTTCTGAGTACTTGGATTGATGAATAGTATTCAATACGTCTTGGCGATCGCTCATCGACAGTCTAGACAATTTCTCTGATGATTTTATGACTAATTGCGATTGGCCACTTATCGACACCAGAGAGAGTTTATAAATGCGATACCTCGCATTCCTATGCTGTTGTTAGAGAACTGAGTTGAGTAGCTGTTAAATCTAACTCTCTTCAAATTACGAATTACGAATTACGAATTACGAATTATAAATTATTTCCACCATCGCGCCACATCCACAATTGCACGGGCAATTTCTGCCGTTGCTTGTTTATCACCTAATGCAAAGATAACAGGAAATAACGCTTTGATATCTCGCAGCAAATTAGAGCGAGTGCGAAGGGATAACTCATGAAGAGTATCTTTCCAAAGGGAAAAAAGTTTGGCAGCTTGTATTTGCGACAAACTGTCAGCTAAGGCACTCAAGGCTTTGGCACGATTCGACTCATCCTGAATCGCCCTGGCAGCAGCAAGGGCTTCTGGCA
>NZ_JAYGHD010000248.1:0-2252 GCF_034932245.1 Nostoc sp. UHCC 0251 | reverse complement strand
GGATGATGATTGTCGCTTGACTTCGGGCGAGGTTTTTACCTTCCCCATCAAATTTGGATTATTTCGCTTGACTTCGGGCGAGGTTTTTACCTTTCCCCCTTCCCCTTTCCCCCTTCCCCTTCTTCATAAAAGCAGTTCTGTTACACCATCTACGACTTCTCCATAACAGCAATTGAAAAGTTAGGAGTTGTATCAATTCTCAAAATTGCCATACACTAATTTTTACGTCTGGTATGTCTTTACATGAAATGGTATTAAAAATTATTAATTAATAACTCATAACTTTCTCCTGTCCCATGAGCCTCTGAGCATATAGGATCAGAACAGTCAGAATCCATATAAATTATCCACGGAGAGAACACTGTATGAATCTGGTTGTACTCCAGAACTGGCTGGACAATGCCTCCTTTGCCATATTATTCCTAACAATGCTGGTGTATTGGGGAGGAGCGGCTTTTCCAAATCTGCCTTATCTAGCCGCTTTGGGGACAGCTGGGATGGCGATCGCAAATTTGTGCATAGCTACTCTACTAGGGGCACGATGGATCGAAGCTGGTTACTTTCCCTTAAGTAATCTCTATGAATCTCTGTTTTTCTTAACTTGGGGAATTACCGCCGTTCATCTCATTGCTGAAAGTAGTAGCCGTAGCCGCTTAGTAGGAGTTGCAACAGCTCCGGTGGCAATGGCGATCGCAGCTTTTGCTACTATGACACTACCATCCCAGATGCAAGCGTCAGAACCGCTAGTACCTGCCTTGAAGTCAAATTGGCTGATGATGCATGTTAGCGTCATGATGTTGAGTTATTCTGCTTTGATGGTGGGTTCATTATTAGCGATCGCTTTCTTAATTGTCACTCGCGGTCAAAATATCCAACTACAAGGCAGTTCTGTAGGTACTGGTGGCTATCGTAGCAACGGCTACCGCTTGCACAAAGCCGGTGAACTAATTTCTCAACCACCAGCCCCTCCTGTCGAAAATAACGGCTTTGCCCGTTTTGAAAGTAGTAGCAACGGCAACGGTAACGGTAGCACTGCTGTTTTGGGTTTAGTTACAACAACCCCAATCCAAAATCCAAAATCTGAAATCCAAAATTCGGAACCCCTTTCGCCCCAGCGCCTTAGCCTTGCCGAAACCCTCGACAACATTAGCTATCGCATCATCGGGCTAGGATTTCCCCTGCTGACAATTGGCATTATTGCCGGTGGCGTTTGGGCTAACGAAGCTTGGGGTTCCTACTGGAGTTGGGACCCCAAAGAAACTTGGGCACTAATCACCTGGTTAGTATTTGCCGCCTACCTTCACGCCAGAATCACTCGCGGTTGGCAAGGGCGTCGTCCCGCAATTTTAGCCGCCACCGGCTTGCTTGTGGTTTGGGTTTGCTATCTCGGTGTAAATCTTTTGGGTAAAGGTTTGCATTCTTACGGTTGGTTTTTTTAAGAATCTCACTAAGACAGTACTGAGTGTTGAGTATTTTACCTTTACTCATAACTCAGCACTTAGGAAAATCTCGCGTAAAACTATGTGAGTTGAGTGTTTAAGTTGAAACGCACAGGAGTGCAGAGTTTTATTTGTTGCCCCTACTCTTACGAGATCACTAAGAGCGATCGCGCGGGACAAAAAAATTATTACTGATAACGACCAATGACCAATGACCAATGACCAATGACTAAATCTATAAAATAATCATTTTGTTTCGGATGAACTGTTATATCTCTCGAAAATATAGATTTATTGACAGGAGATATTTATGGAAGATGGATTCGAGAGACTAAATCACGATGAAGTTGTGTCTATAGAACCAGACACTTTTAATAAGTTAAATATTGCTAAAACCTTTAAAGTCCGTGATTTGATTACAGCAATTAAGGAATATGTTGGAGCAGAAGAAACAGATGAAGTAAATTTGTATACCCAAGGATTAAATTGTGAAGTTTTACAATTTAGTACTTTGGGATGGAAAAAAGGAAAAGTTAGACTTGCTTTAGAATTTTGTCCTGATGAATCTGAGTCACCACTTGATGAAATTTTTCAAAAACTCAAACAAGTAGAAAACTAATATTCAATTACTAAAAGAATCCTGATTTATTTCAGAAGTCGGGGTTCTTTTGCGTCTCAATGTTTACAAATAAAATAGGATGTGCTGAATTGCTATTAAAGTTTAGAAGTTTATAAATTAGTTAATAATACTTATATAAGAATCCGGTTTGATTTTTGAAAAGATACGTAGGGTGCGTTAGCGACAGCGTAACG
>NZ_JAYGHD010000247.1:0-2292 GCF_034932245.1 Nostoc sp. UHCC 0251 | reverse complement strand
AGTCGTAAATATTTTTACCCCTGACCAAGATGCCAGCGCCTTTAAAAGTTGACCTGTCACCAATAGAAGATCAAGCCCTACTAGCACTCACTCAAGCAAAAGGTATACCACCAAGAACTCAAAGTCGTGCCACTGTACTACGCTTATCAGCCGCTGGATGGACAGTGCTAAATATCGCACAATACTTAAAATGGCATCCACAGACTGTACGCGACACAATTCATCGCTGGTACTGGGGCAAACTCGATAGTTTGTGGGATTGTTCGCGTCCGGGTCGCCGTCGCCGATGGCATAACCCAAATATCAAGTCTCTCCTTCAATTCAAAACATCTTTATTTAGCTATCAACTTATTTTTATTTTATTTTCTTACATCTCTTACATCTATTTAATGCTATTTCTCCACAGTCATGGCGTTTCTACTACTTATGCAGTCAAAATTTACAGGCATTACTTGGATGAAGCACTCGCTACTCTCACCAGCAATCCCTACCAGTTAGCTGCTGACATCTACGGTATTGGTTTTCTGAGAACTGATAAAATTGCCTTTAATTTAGGAGTTGCGCCTGATAGTCAGTTCCGTTACCGTGCTGGTTTAATTCATGTTTTGAACGAAGCTGCTGCCGATGGGCATTGCTATTTACCCCAGACTTTACTCATTGAGAATGTGATCAAACTGCTGACTACAGTAGATCACACACCCGAAGAAGATGCCCTCGCTGATATTATCAAAGACATGGCACGAAAGGATGACTTAATCCGCGAGAAAAGCTCAGACCAAACGCTGCTATGTTATCTACCAACGTACTTTCACACCGAACATAACCTTGCTCAATTAATACAATCTAGATTTTGCCAACCAGTTGCACAAGATATGCCTCGTGTTCGCGCCTGGATTGAGCGCTTCACCAAGAGTCATAAAATCAAACTTTCACCACAGCAACGGCTAGCGGTAGAAATGGCTGCATATTCAAGGGTAATGATTCTTACTGGTGGCCCCGGTTGCGGTAAAACTTTCACCACCCAGACCATAGTCTCTCTGTGGAAAGCAATGGGCAAATCTATCGCCTTAGCTGCGCCAACTGGACACGCTGCTCAACGCCTGAGTGAAATCACACAACTCGAAGCCAAGACGATACACTGCTTGTTGGAATTTGACCCAAAGACAATGGGCTTCTTACGCGATAATCAAAACCCTTTACCCCATACCGCAATTGTCGCGCTAGAAGCTAGTATGCTTGATTTGTTTCTGGCATCTTCTTTGGTAAAGGCGATACAATACGGTTCCCAACTACTGCTAGTGGGTGACATTGACCAGTTACCCTCTGTGGGTCCTGGTCAAATCCTTGCTGACTTGATTAATTCTGGTCACGTTCCGGTGGTGCGGTTGACCAAGGTATTTAGGCAAGCCCAACAGAGCGCAATTATCACCGCTGCTCACCAAATTAACCGAAGCCAGTTTCCCACAATTGAACCGATTTCCGATAATCCCGTGTCTGAGTGTCTGTGGCACGGCGGCGGTCATCACCCCAAACATGGTGTTAAAGCAATATCCGAAATCATTACAGACTTGATTCCCCGCCTGGGTTACAATCGAGCTACTGATGTGCAAGTGCTTTGCCCCATGTCGCGGGGTTTGCTTGGGACTCGTAACCTCAATACCTTATTGCAGCAGTTGATTAATCCGCCTAGTCCCGACAAAGTAGAGATTACCAGGGACGGGAATTTATTACGAGAAGGCGATCGGATCATTCAACTGACTAATGATTATAATCACGAAATTTTTAATGGCGACTTCGGAATTATCAAGGCCATTGATCTTGAAGAGATGGAAGTTACTGTGCAGTATAGTAAGCGTACTGTCGTTAGGACGGGAGCAGACTTAAATCAAATTGCCCTCGCCTGGAGCTTCACCATTCATCAAAGCCAGGGTTCAGAATTTCCGGTAGTAATTCTGCCAATTTATACGCAGCCTTATATGATGTTGTCTCGTCAACAGTTGTACACAGCATTAACTTGTGCCAAGCAGTTAGTGATTGTCGTTGGTTCCAAGAAAGCGATATCCAAGGCTTTGCGTTCTAGTGACGACCAACTGCGATATACGCGATTACAGCAGCGGTTGGAAAGCGCTTTTTTGCACCCGACGATTGCAATTTAGAAATGTTCAACTTAACAATTTCACCCGGCTTGCAGTTGTTGCTCTCAATCAAGAGTGAGACAAGAAGTAGCTAAACCCGTATTTCTTCTAAGAAACTTCTTGTGCTGTGGGATTAACGATTAAATCGCAACCGATT
>NZ_JAYGHD010000246.1:0-2339 GCF_034932245.1 Nostoc sp. UHCC 0251 | reverse complement strand
AATTTTCCTTTCTACCATTTTTTTGTAACCAAATCATATTCCGGACGTGTCTAGTAGAACATCTCGAAAAAACCAATCGTTTTGTCCGCGAAAGAGCAAAGGGATAGGGTGCAAAGAATAATATTTAATAACCAATGCCCAATGCCCAATGCCCTATGCCCTATGCCCAAAACTTAAAGACGATTAGTATCTTTTGTTACCAACTTCCAGCCTTCAGCTTGGTCAACTAATCTCATCGACTCTAGTTCGAGATTGTTGAAAGCAGATGCATGAAGCAAGAAGTAGGGTTGGCCGTTGTAGCGCCAATAATATTGGAGTTCGCCAACAGAAGCGGGAATGATGGTGCGATCGCTATAATAATCCAACGAGGGACGATGGTTAGGAAAAGATGTGTAAATCTTCTTCGTAGCTGGATTTGCCCGCACAATCATGGCGGCGACTGGTTTAACCGGATAGGCTTCAGATAATTCCCAAACCCAGTAGTTAGATTTCATTAACAGCAGCAGCGAAATATAACTTCCCCAAAACAAAATCTTCAGAAATTGCCCGTCGCCTCGCTCTGCCAAAATAGCTGCTAAGGACATAGTTAAAGCTACTGCTGCAAAAATTAGTTGTAAGTCTGTTTTTGGTGTCGTACCCCAACTAAAATAAATACTACCAGCAGAAGCAGCTACAGCAAGTATTGCCAAACCAGCTACCCAAGCACGGGGATAGGATGAGAGTAAAGGCGAATTCTCTGTCTCTGATAATTGGATACCAAAAGCTAAAGCTAAACTGGGGTAAATCGGGAATAAATACCAGGGAACTTTGGTAATCATGAAAGAAATTACCAACAGATAAACACCACTCCACGCCATTACCAGTTTTGCCCAGCTAAGGTTGCGATTTTCCCAGGTTAAGCGGACAGTTTGCGGTAAGAATAATAGCCACGGCCATGTGTACTTGAGAAGTTCAATAACATAGTACCAAGGTGGTTCAGGATTACCCTCTACAAATGAGCCAATTCGGCCTAGTGATGGGTTTACAATCCCAATTTGAGCGAAAGTATAACCATAGTGAATTAGCTGGGCGCTATACCAACCAGCTACAGGCAGAATACCAATTAAGATTGCTATCCACAGATAGTAACAGGTGAGCAATCGTGGCGTATCCCAAAACAGAAATACGATCGCGATCGCACCTAGTAATATGCCTAGCAGTCCTTGAGTCAGGCAAATCAACCCAAAACTAATACCAACACCAAGGCAATAACGTAAATCCCGGCGCGATCGCAACACGCACAACATCATTACCATCAAAAAACTTACCATCGCCCCATCCAACATTGCCAGCCGCCCATGACGCACCACAGGTAGCATTGTTAGATAAATCAAGGCGCTATAAATAGCAGCCCAACGTTGGCGAAATATCTCTTGAGCAATGCAATACAGTAAAGGGACAGATGTCGCTGTTAAAATTGCTCCAGGCAGGCGCGTTGTCAACTCACTTTCGCCTCCCAGAGAATAAGCCCAAGCAATTAGCAAATGCATCAAAGGCGGCTTGTTATGATATGGTTCGCCTCCTAGCGTTGGGTAAAGCCAACGCATTGAACCGGCTGGAGCGTGCCAAATTTCACGAGCAACCTGTGCCACAGTCCCTTCATCCCAATCTCGCAGCGGCAATCCTCCCAGATTGATGCTAAACAGTAACACTGCTGCCAACAGCAATACTATTAGCCATACCCAATCAATCCATTTTCCAACCGTGCGATGCTGTTTTTCTAGATGACTCCAAATAAAGCTTCCTTCTTGCATACTCTCTGGTAATCATTTTACTTGCTGGTTTGATTACATAGAGATATCTAGCGAATCTCCAATGTTGCCACCCAGTAGCAACGTATATTCTTAACAATTGCTAGTTTCCAAGATTAACTCAACTTTCTCTAATTAGCGCTATTTTTTGAAAAATTTATATTGGTTATTTAAATAACATTTTAGCCAACAAGCGATAAAAATAATACAAGTAATAAATTATTTATTACCTTTTATATAGTCCGTAAATAAACTTGTATGTTATTTTGAAGGTTGCGCTTAGTTAAAATTTTATCTACTTATTTTTATCTAGCTAATTCAATAAATTTTGTAACTGATTGCTACAATAATTAAATAGTATACTGAATACTTCAAGAATTATCTATAAGGTTTTTGAATAGTAGTTTTACGAAAAACATATTTATTTTCTAAGCAATTATTTTAATAACTATTATTAATAATAATGAAAATATAGAAATCATATTTGATTTCTAAAAAATCTAAATATTTGTAGGGTGTGTTAGGCGTAAGCCGTAACGCACCATTCTT
>NZ_JAYGHD010000245.1:0-2398 GCF_034932245.1 Nostoc sp. UHCC 0251 | reverse complement strand
GAAAAATCAAGAAAAGTAAATATGAGTGGGGATACAAATAAATTTCTGACTCACTACACCCAACCCAGGATTTGTATGATGTCTGCTCTGTTTTAAATGGACTAACAACTCTGGAAGCGGAAACGTTACTTGAAGCTTTACAGCATCAAATTCGATGGGGCAATGCCCAGAAATTAGCGAATTGATTGGGTAAGAAAGATGGAAATATATTTAGTCTTTGTAGACGCAATTCAGAACAGTAATAAATTCTGGTCTGCCAACTCTCAAATTGTCAACAGCTAGCGATTCAGGGTTTAATAATAGCGATCGCACTTTCTACCATGTTGATGGGTTGGGCAGTACGCGGGTGTTGACTGATTCAACTGGTAATGTTATTAGTACGTATAATTACGAAGCTTACGGAGAATTTTTAATCACGATCTGCAAAGCAGGATCATTCTCCCAACATTCTGCAAGAAACTCAAAATCAGGTTTTTCCCCAAGTATCCCTGCCATCTTCAGTTTTTCCATCCGCAGAGGTCGCGCCTTAGACCGAGCAACGACAGCCTCATGCGACCATTTTTCAGCACTGGAGACAGGCGCGGCGGAACAAGTGCCTTCATGATCTGCTTTGACTTCTACACCCGAAACCGAGTTTTCAGCTAACAACGAAGCGGAATTACTTTGTTCTACTTGCCCCTGTGTTTGATTAGCGATCGCAGAATTTAAAGATTTCTCATTTTGAGCAACGGGCGCAGCGGAACAAATACCCTCATGAGGGAATATCGCTTCAACACTACAGTCCTGGTCTTCAGCCAGCAACGAAGCGGGATTACTTCGTGTAGCTTCCACAAGCGCTAACGTCGTACAGTCCATTGTCGTAGGCAATTCTTCAAGTTCTGACGCGCTTTCAGTACGTTGAGGCGATGCGTCCGCCAAGGGCGCATGAGCCGTCTCCTCTTCACGCGGATTTTCGGTTGGCGCGTCAGAACCAACTACCATACCAACAACCAACTAAGGTTGTTGGTAGGTAGTTAACGGGTAGTTAAAAACGTTGTTAGATTTTTGAAACCCTTGCAAGTGTTCACTTTTTTGACCATTCTTTTGGAATGATTCCAAATCAGGCTGGATTTGTTCCACGCCAGGGTAATTTTCATTCCGTCCGGGCGCATTTGTTTTCTCCCCGACGTGGACGGCTTTCTCGTCACAAGAATTGGTTTCCCCAGACGTGGACGATTCCCAATAAAAGCGATTGTAATAACCGTGAAGATTGCGGACACGGTAGCTAATCAATCCAGGTCTACCAGAAGGCAAACGACCAAACACCTCCTCAAACTGAAACAATCCTTGGGCAGTCAACGCCGCACCTGCTTTTTGCAAAGATTTGTAGGTGAGGTTAGTATCGAGTTTGTGGGCAGCCCCGCCAAATTCGCCTGCGATGTAGGTTCACTACCTAAAATTAGCGCTGCTGCCTCCAATGCCTGGGTATTGTTCATTGCATTGGCTAAGTTTTTCAAAGCCATATTTTCTTCTTTCTGTTGTTTGAAAAGTCGTTGCAGAGATTGGATTTGTTCTTGTACTTGTTCTTCTGCTCTGGCTATGGCCTCTGTTTGCAAACCAATCCTTATTTCTTGGGAAAGTCGCTCTAACTCTTGCTGATGCTGTTCTTTAATTTGGGCAATTGCTTCAGTATATTCTGGTGGATAAGTCTGCTCTCTGGGAAAGGGAACGCTGGCAGCATCTAAATCAGCATTGTTGATCAACAGCCTCTCACAATCAGCAAAGGTAACAATTTGTTGCCAGCGATTCGGTGCATCTGCCTCAATGGTTCCCTCTTCTCCATAACGAGGATGTGATTGTGATGAGATAGTGACAGAATTAAATTATTACCAAAGAAAAGTTGATACCCCTCTGTGGAATGTAGTGCAACCTATAACAGAAGCTTATCATACGTTCACTGATATAGATGCGATTAAAACTACATACTGATGACGACAAATGACTAATAATCAACAAATTGCTTACCCTCTGATTCAACAAGAGCATATTAAACGTCTAGGCACAAACAAATTAGTCCTGCTCCCTACTTACCGTCAACAAAAGCCTCTTGTAAGAAATCCGAGTTTGAGTGTTCGGATTTTAAACACAATCGCGGTTGCCTCTATTGCCAGTAGTTGCTTGTTTGGGATAGGCACACTTTCCTGTTGGGGTTTAGAAGTTATTGAGGCGAACACAAAATCAATTTCCCAGAGCAAGCAATATGAATGGCAGATACGAAAACATATCTGCTTGGGCTGGATGCTTGTCGGGTTTTCCAGCTTTGTTGCTAGCGCTTCATTTGATGAAAAGCCTCAGCGACAAACCAATAGACTTGTCGCTTAATAAAGCCCTAAATAGCTCAAAACCTTATACAGCATAG
>NZ_JAYGHD010000244.1:0-2401 GCF_034932245.1 Nostoc sp. UHCC 0251 | reverse complement strand
CCCTTCCCGACACGGGAAGGGGGAAAATTCAAAGTCTCTCTCCTTTTAGGAGAGATAAATAGAAGTGAGGTTTTCCAGATGCCGCTGAATTGTCAGGAGCAAATAGGATGTTGATCTTACTAGTCGAAGATGACTCATCGCAATTAGAGCCACTGCGGGCAGCCTTATTGAAGGTGGGGCATACAGTTGATGCGATCGCTGATGGGGAAACAGCACAATGGTTTGCCTTTCGCAAAGACTATGACTTGCTGATTCTAGATTGGATGTTGCCTAAAGTCAGTGGCGTAGAATTGTGTCAAGTATATCGACGCGCAGGTAAGCTGACTCCTGTATTGATGCTGACGGCGAAAGACACGGTTTTAGATAAAGTAATGGGTTTAGATGCTGGAGCCGATGATTACTTAGTAAAGCCTATAGATGTTTTAGAGTTATTGGCACGAGTCCGGGCACTAGGAAGGCGATCGCCTATGTGGCAAGGAGATATACTTAGCTTGGGCGATTTGCAACTTCATTTATCCACTTTGACGCTCGAACTTGGTTCATTGACAACTCAACTTTCTAGCCGGGAGTTTCAATTGATGGAGTATTTAATGCGTCATCCCCGCCAAGTATTATCTCATAACCAGATTGAGCAAGCCCTTTGGAGCTACGGAGAGGAACCAGAAAGTAACGCGGTTACTACCTTAGTTCGCCGCTTGCGCCAGCGCCTACAAACCATTGGTGTGAAAGATTGGATAGAAACAGTCCATCGGATGGGCTATCGAATAAATCCGCCTTTCTAACCCGTTAGGAGGCAGGGGAGGCAGGGGGAGATGAGGGAGCAATGAGGGAGAGCAATATAATAACCAATGCCCAATGCCCAATGCCCAATGCCCAATGCCCAATGCCCCATGCCCAATTCCCAATGCCCAATTCTCAATAACTAATGTTTGATCATAGCCGTCGTAATCTCGCTCACTGGTTTGCCCTGTCAATGGGTGGAATTTTGTTCGCTTTTGCAGGGGTGGGTTATTGTCTTAGTGTAGAAGAACAGTTGCGGGTTTTTGATGACGAACTTTTTTCACAAAGTAAAGCCTTTGCCGTCAAAACCCAATACTCGCTTTATCAAAGTCAATGGCGAAATCAGCGCGGACAGACTCCTGTAGAAAGCGGTGTATCGTTAAATGGCGGGCTAATGTATGCGCGGTGGTATAATTCTAATAAACAACTTTTGCAATTTATCGGTTCATCAGATGGCAAACAGTTGACCGCAGAACCGGGATTTCAAACAATAAAAGTACCAATAAACTCAGAGTTACCTACTACAAGAAGCTGGGTTCGCCAAGTTACACTTCCTATTTTGGAAGGTAAGGTATTGATTGGCTATTTCCAAACAGCAGTTCCGATGAACTCTCTACGCATTGGACTGAACCAAGCCCGTTTGTTTTTAACTTTCGGGGTTCCCGTGACTTTTGGTGTAATAGGCATTACAGGCTGGTTTTTAGGCGGATTGGCAATGCGGCCAAGCCTTCGTGCTTATCAGCAATTGCAGCAATTTACAGCCGATGCTTCTCATGAATTACGCGCACCCGTTGCTACGGTATTGAGCAATGCCCAAGTTGCCCTGATGCCCCCCGAAGACCCCGTGGAGCAAAGATTGCGGTTGCAAAATATCGCTCAAACTGCTAAGTCCATGAGTACGCTGATCAATGAACTGCTTTTTTTGTCGCGTCATAATGGCTCTCTTGCGGAAACCGGATTAAAACCCGTTGATTTGTGTGAGATATTGCGATCGCTTGCTCAGGAATTTGCAGCCCTTGCTCCTGCTCAAAAGCTCAATTTCCATGCTCACCTTCCAGAGCATCCGATCATGTTAAAAGCCGATGCTAATTTGCTCAAACAAGCTGTAATTAATCTACTAACTAATGCCTTCAAGTACACACCAGCAGATGGAAAGGTAGAATTATATCTTTTTACCCAGTCTCACTCTGCGGTAATTCAGGTTAAAGACAACGGCATTGGTATTCCATCCAGTGATTTGCCACATATATTTGATCGTTTTTATCGTGTAGATACTGTCCGATCTCGGCAAACAGGCGGCTTTGGACTCGGACTTGCGATCGCTCAACAAATTGTACAGCGATACGGAGGGCAAATTACTGTAAATAGTATGCTAAGTCAAGGCTCCACATTTCAAATTAGCCTTCCTCTGAAACTTTGACAAAAATAATTCAAAATGTTTTTCGCTTTACTCAGATAATATTTTTCTTTCTCCCCCTGCCCCCAGCTAAGTGCCCCCTGCTTACACCGCGATAGGATATTTTTTTATTGGAAGTCCCTAAGCTCATCTAATTGTATCTGCCAGCAGTAAGCTAAAAAACATCTAAGAAAGCATAATCGAATTAAATATAACTCTTGTGGG
>NZ_JAYGHD010000243.1:0-2477 GCF_034932245.1 Nostoc sp. UHCC 0251 | reverse complement strand
AATACAGTTCAGATAAGACCAAAACACTTGTAGAGACGGCGATTTATCGCGTCTCAAAAACCCACAATTTTGTACAATAGGTTTGGTTAAATTTCTAACGATCGCACCCTTAGCCCTTAACCCAAGCGTATTGGGTCATATCAAGTTCGGTTAAGTCAGTCGAGATCAAAATTTCACGCAGAGAGAGAGAAGGGGAAAATTTCCCCCTTCTCTTTTTAATTTCTTTTACTTAACTAGCGATCGCAATAGTAGGGATAAAGCCACTCACACCTGAAGACTCCGCGGGTATGTTTTTCAAAAAAGGTTCCTGCATGGCGTCCACGTGATATATCGATCCCAGCTTTCGTTTTAATCTCATATAACCAAGGAAAGGATACTACTAAAACAGCTATGACCGCGAATAGGGAGAGAATCGTAGTTTTAATATTGAAGAATCTTAGAGAATTGCTATTGTGATTTTGAGGCATAGATGGTGAGAAATTAATAGCTCATCCAATCCTAACCTAAAGTTTAAAATATCGCTGGAAGCGGGAATCAATGCTGCTTGATTTCTGCTGATTGCACGTTAAACAGAGGGTTTGTAGATTGCTAATATCATTTTGACCACCACGAAAAAGGGGAATGATATGGTCAATACTGAGGTCAGTTTCTCCAGCGGTTTTACCGCAACTTTGGCATTGATATTTGTCACGTTGAAAAACATATTTTTTTACTTCTGGCGGGATATGAATGCGGGGAGTTTTGCTCATTTTCTCTTTAGTTGCTAATAAACTCTTCCAAGCTTGGTACATCTACCCAACTTGCTTTTGTGTGAGATTCATGGGATAAATCCATCAACAGCTGAGAATAAATTCCTTCTCGTAGCGATGGTGTAATTTCCTGATTGCGATCAATTCCTTGCACCCATTGGTCTACTACGCGGATAAATGCAGAAATGCGCCCATCAGCATAACTTTTGGGGAAAATTAACCGATTCGGTATTTCTATTTCTGTTAAAGGTTTACCTGGCT
Source organism: Nostoc sp. UHCC 0251 (assembly GCF_034932245.1). Lineage (NCBI taxonomy): Bacteria > Bacillati > Cyanobacteriota > Cyanophyceae > Nostocales > Nostocaceae > Nostoc > Nostoc sp. UHCC 0251. The sequence continues at coordinate 1,467 of NZ_JAYGHD010000243.1, read as the reverse complement.
GGGAAGCCCAAACACGAAAACCATGTATATAGTCTTTTTGATTTTCACTGCCCACAATTAATGTCCCGCGATCGCCATATACTTCTACCCAATGGGTTCTTGGTGCATGAACAACTGCACTGATAGAAAGTTGGCAAGGTGTACCATTCGCTAATTCTAGGGTTAAGATACAGTTATCATCTGTATTAACTGGCTTAGATTCCCCACTAACAGGGTCAACTCGTGTAGGAATCGCAGTAGTTAAATGAGCGCTTAATCTCCGAACTGGCCCGAATAACCAGTGAATATAATCAAAGGCGTGAGAACCCAAAGATCCCAATGCACCGCCTCCTTTCTTTTTATCAGAGTACCAATTCCAAGGGCGTGAAGTATCAGCACGAGAAGAACCTAACCAATCAATTTTAATTAGGCGCAACTTACCCACATAGTCTTCTGATAATAGTTCAGCAAACAACTGCCATGCTGGTACAAAGCGAAATTCAAAGTCTACAGTCGCAATGACGCCTTTTGCTTTAGCTAACTGATAAAGTTCTTTAGCCTCAACTGCATTTAAGGTTGTAGGTTTTTCTAGTAATAAATGTTTCCCAGCTTGCAATACGGTTTTTGCCATTTCATAATGCAAAAATGGCGGTGTAGAGATACTGACTGCTTGCACTTCTGGTAATGCCACAATATCAGTAAGTGAGTCAGAGGCGTGGTGAATATTATAGGATTTTGCTATGGCTTTAGCTTTATTTATATCTCGGTGATAAACAGCAACTACCTCAGTTTGAGGATGTGCTTGAAATCCCGGTATGTGGACTTTTTGACCAAATCCGGTGCCTGCGATCGCAATGCCAATCATATAATTTTTCTTTCCATAACTATGCAATTTAAATTGTTCGCAATAAATCCTATTTTATCGTAAAATTCTAACCGTCAATGGGTAGCGATAATGCTCACCATTGTAAGCTTTTATAGCAGCAAAAGTCACTACAAACGATTGTAATACTAATTTGAATAAAAATAATGACATAAGTACAATTAATAAGCTGTCTAAAATGTTTTTTATTTGATTAACTGAACCATTGGTGGTCATTGCCACACTAAAGGTAGTTATTATTAAAAATAACGATATTAATATGACAATCAACGTATATATTGTTAAAGACATTTGAAAATTTAAGGATTCTTTTCCTTGTAAATCAATCCAGGGATATTGGACTTTTTTTAATCGCCAAATTATCAGTGGAGCTAAAAGATTTAAAGGCAAATATAAAGGAATCCCAAAAAAGACTAAAAAAACCAATAATACCCACCCTAACAAAGCCGAGAAATGGCACAACATCGCCCATATACGCATTTGTTGTTTAGGTTTTTCTCTCATGGTTTTTTATATGTAAGTGGATTTACCAGATAATTCCCCATTGTAATTACAGCAGATTTCAGGTAAATGAAGTACATATATAAAACCCAAAACCTTGTAGA
>NZ_JAYGHD010000242.1:0-2524 GCF_034932245.1 Nostoc sp. UHCC 0251 | reverse complement strand
GTAAAGGGTAAAGGGATAAATTTAACCTTTCCCCTTACCCCTTTCCCTTTCCCCATCCCCAAATTACCACTGGGCGATCGCATCTTGAATTGCTGCCCGTGCTTCTGATAGAGATTGGGTACGGGCATCTCCCTCGTTCAAGCTGTTAGCGTTAATAAATTGAATGTCTGTAATCCCAATAAAACCGAAAATCGTCCGCAGGTAGGGTTCTTGGAAGTCGTATGCAGATGCAGGAGATGTTGGGCTAAAGTCACCACCGCGAGCTGTGATGATAACTGCCTTTTTACCCTCGACTAACCCTCTAAAACCCTGAGCTTCTATTGCAACAGTCCGGTTAATGCGAACGATTTGGTCGATGTAAGCCTTAAAAGTGGAAGGTATATTGAAGTTGTACATTGGCACTCCAAAGACGTAGCGATCGGCTGCTAAAAACTCATCAACCAGTTCGTTAGAAATCCTAAGTGCCTCAGTTAATTCTGGAGTATGGGTTTCTGGTGGTGAAAATGCAGCTGCAATCCAAGCTTCATCAACGTGAGGAACTGGGTAATGCCCTAAATCTCGATAGGCGATCGCGTCTTCAGGATGCGCTGCTTTCCAACTACTGACAAATTCCTTAGATAATTCTCTTGAGTGCGATCGTTCACCACGAGGGCTGGAATCAATATGTAGAATGTTTACCACCAAATATCTCCTGATTAACTAAGTATTTTTAGGGGTGTTGTTCAAAAATATTGTAAGGTAAGCTTCAAGACTATTCCATCCATACCGAAAGTTCTTCCATGTAAAAAAGCCGATGTCATTCTCCATCGGCTTCACTGACCATATTGAACAAATGAATAGTCTACTGTTCCTGAATAGCTGCTACTTTGGGAGGAAACTGGATTCTAGGATCTGGCATGAAATTGTATCTCAAGTACAATCCTCCTGAGACAAACAGGATAATTAACAACGCACCAATACCAAGGGGACTGGGAAGCCAGAAAATAGCTTCTATGTGGTTTAACTCACCAGGCTGGAGTTTCCACACTAATCGATTACCGTTTTTTTCTGGCTCTATCGCAGTTTCAGTTAGTTGAATATTTTTGGCTCCCCAAGGAGTCTTCAAGCTAAATTCCAAATCGAGAATTGAACCAGCATTAGTCAGAACGTTACCTTTGCTAGCAATTAGAGACAGCGATCGCAAATCCAAATCATAAATCAACCGATTTCGGACTAAAAGTAAAAAATTGCTTTGTTCCAAGAGGACGTTTGATTCAATTTTCGGTAGTTCTGAGCCAGATTTGCTCTGCACAGGCTCAGAGGGTTGGTTCGCATGAGAGTTAAAAAATTCGTTGAACTTCTCTTGTAATTCCGTACCACTACTAAAAGGAATTGTGACGATGATTTCTTCTTGGGAAACTCGCTGCGTTTTCCCTTCTAGTTTACGGGCGCGGCGTTCTATGCTGTTCAACCATTCGTACACAGAATCGCCACTAAAACTAGTTAGCCGCTCTCCCAACTTAATATGCTGTACGAATTCGCCACTATTTGAGTTGTCAAAGTTAAGCCCCACATCGTACTTAACACAGCCAGTCAGTAGCAGGGATGTTAACACGACTAGCCACAGAATAGTATTTCGCATGGGAAAAACGCGGTTCACTCGATTTCGACCATTCAGTTTCAACACAAAACTAAATGGTCTGATTAACCACAAGAAAATCTTTCCTAAACTTGAAGAATTCATAACTATAAGTCTCCCCAAAAGTCAAACGTTTTAACCAATCTTGACTTCTTAGTATTGTTTAAGATTCCTGGAACACCGTTTTGGTAAACAAAATCCAAAATTGGTATCAGCCGGGGGTTCCTGAAAAATTAAACCAAACTAAGTACGAGATGGTTAAACCAATGGCAATTAGCGCCACCCAGATAAAGCGATTATCTCTGGTATTGACCTGACTGAGGTCAACGAATTCTGGCTCTGTAGGTTTAGGCTTCTGCTGCACAGAAGAATTAGATTTAGCAGGAATCGAAATTTTGAGTTCATTATCGGGTAGTGCGCCCAAATCGGGGATTTGGGTCATCCACTCACTGGGTCTTTTCAGCTTTGGTGCTTTTAAGATGTAAAGCATCCGTCGCGCTTGTTTGCCAATTTCAAAATGGGCATGGCGTTTGAGTCTTTCGCAAAGAGCGATCGCATCATCGGTACGTCCAGCAGCTTCATAAGCTGTCACCAGATAAATTTCTACTTCGCCCGCAAGGCGAGAATTACGAGCTAACAGGGCGCTAGCCTTTTCCAAATTTTCTATGGCTTCGCGGTATTGCCCATTTTCAAAGGCAATTTTCCCAGCCTGGTAGCGGGTTTTAGCAATTTCTAAACTTTCTACACTCACGGCTTATACAAAAATTGGCACTAGCACTATTTTAATTTTGCCAATGTCAGCAATCTTTTTGGAATCTTTTCAAAAGCTGACAATCTGAAATTGATTCAGCTAAACCTGAGTTCGATAGATTCTGAAGAACCCCTCTCCAAACCTCTCCCCGAAAC
>NZ_JAYGHD010000241.1:0-2547 GCF_034932245.1 Nostoc sp. UHCC 0251 | reverse complement strand
AAGCATACCAAAAAACGGCATTAACTCATCAAAGTTGACTTGCCAGACCACTAGTGGTCTGTCAAATTCATTTTGACGGTTAGAGAGACGCGATAAATCGCCGTCTCTACAGGTAATTTATCTATCAATTATTTATTGACAGACTACTAGATGGACAATCAATTTTTTAGATAGTTCTGGAAATATTCACTTGGCAAAGCGGATAACTGATTGAAAACTAGCTAAAGAACAGTGTAGCTACCAAAAGCTTTAATCTTCTTCCAAATGCATTAGGCTAATGCTACCGCCAAGCAATTGAAGTGATAGACTAAGACTAAAGCCCCCCTTAGCCTCACCCAAGGAGGGGAATGGGTAAAGTTCGCTAACGCTGGCTTACAATCGATTCTGGAAATTATTCATCCGACGATGGTAAGCTGAATAAGGCAATAGCTGGAAAATGCCACTATTAAGCAATTCCAGGAACTTAGCGTAAGTTTGTGGTTCTTTGGGACCGGGGTGATAGGCAAAGCAGTCAAGTGTCGCAGCAGTTTCGCTAGTATCTCTAAATTGATTTTCTAGGGAAAGTGCTACTTGTGCTGTAGTCAAGAGTTTCTTGGCAGCCTCGAAAGCAGTCAGTGCTTTCTCTAAAAGTGCGTAGTTTACCGCCGTAGGCATTGCCTCTCTATTATCCAAGGCTTTCTTTGAGATAATCCATCCCCTGTTCTTCTGGGATAGGGTACAGATTCTTTTAGGAAAGCTGGGTAGAGGGTGCGCTCCGCAAGTTATAGAGGCAGTACATAGTTAACTGTGACTATTTCCCTAATCCTACTAATGATTGGGTAAAGGCAAAAAAACACTTCATCAGATGCACTGACGGTTGAGAAAGCCCTCTACAAACTTGGTCTGAACAGTTAACAGCTTCCTGATAGATTAGATACAATTAGCATCTGCGTTTGCTTGGGTGATCACTTATTCAAAGCAAGTAGTCAAATTGACATACCGTTCAACCTTTCACCTGCTAGCTCTGGCAAAAATTTTTGATTCAGGGCAAATTAAGACTTATATTCAAGGGACTTGGGTGTTTCTTAGAGATAAAGTTAACCAAAACAGGGCAAAAGGCTGAAAAAGATATGTCTGATGTCAAAAACGCAGAACTGATAGGAGTATTAAAAATCTAAAATAGATATTAAATTGAAGAAGAAAAAACAACGACCATCGACAACCGTCAATCTATTTTACTTTCTGTAAAGCGTCGCCGGGTTGTTACCAGTGCTGAAACACGATTACATGCAAGTTTCCCAGGATCAGCCTATTCATTCTGAGGCTCCACTCCAGCTGTTACTGTTTATCGATGGACGCCCAAAGTCCCGACAACAAGTACAGCGAATCCGTGCTTACTTAAAAGAATTGCAGGCTGAGTATAGTTTTGAAATTCAAACGATCGATGTTGGACAACAACCTTACTTAGCAGAACACTTTAAATTGATAGCAACACCAGCTTTAATCAAAATCCATCCAGAACCACAACAAGTTCTGGCTGGTAGTAATATAATAACGCAATTGAAAAGCTGGTGGCCTCGCTGGCAAGCTGCTGTAGACGCCTACTTAAAGGTGCAGGAAGACTTACAAGAACGTATAGATGACAATACTAGGGCGATATCACCCAAATCCACTATCCGTTCTGTTGCTGTTTCTGCGGAACTCATCCGACTCTCAGACGAAATCTTTCGCTTAAAACAGGAAAAAGATAACCTCCAAGAGCAGCTACAGTTTAAAGACCGGGTGATTGCTATGCTGGCGCACGATCTCCGCAATCCCCTAACTGCTGCCGCGATCGCAATCGAAACTCTCCAATCTAACTACAATTTAGATACAGGGCAATTTCAGCGCCTCAAGCCATCCATGACGGCGCATTTATTAAAACAAGCCCGCAATCAAACTAAGGTCATTGACCGGATGATTGCTGACCTTTTAGAGGTAGGTCGTGGCAAAGATACAGAGTTCCCTATTCTACCACAAAAGGTACAACTAGGTAAACTTTGCTTAGATGTATTAGAAGAATTGTGCGATCGCTACACCGCCAAATCCCAAGAGGTAGAAACAGATATTCCTAATGACTTGCCATACGTATATGCTGACCCAGAACGCATTCGTCAAGTGCTAGTGAATTTGTTGGATAATGCCATCAAATATACCCCAGAAGGTGGCAAGATTAGCATTGCCGGATTGCACCGCACTACTCAAAAAGTTCAGTTTAGTATTGGCGATACTGGGCCTGGTATTCCTGTAGAGAATCGCGATCGCATCTTTGAAAACCACTTCCGCCTGCAACGAGATGAGGGTACACAAGGTTACGGGATTGGTCTTTGTTTATGCCAACGCATCATCCTGGCACATTATGGCCAAATTTGGGTAGACTCTGCCCCCAATAACGGAGCATGGTTCCACTTCACACTGCCAGTTTACCCTTCCTAGAGATTGGTCAGCCCCTTTGGGGAAGTCAAAAGTCAGCACAATTCGCAATTCGCAATTCGCAATTCGCAATTAATGCCCCAGGATTTATCCGGG
>NZ_JAYGHD010000240.1:0-2637 GCF_034932245.1 Nostoc sp. UHCC 0251 | reverse complement strand
GTTGCAGATACTCGTCTAAGATGTAGATTTGAGTATTGTCAATTGGCCGACCAATAGAGATTTTCTGGTCGAAAGGCTTGCATTTTGCGATTGTGGCACAGACACTGGCTTCCGTTGGACCGTAGGCGTTGAAAAAGTTTGCAACAGTAGACCATTGCCGCATCAGTTCAACTGTACAAGCTTCTCCAGCCACAATCAGTGTTTCCAGCGCTGGAAGTTTTTCCACTGGCAGAACTCCCAGTGCCGATGGTGGTAGGGTGATATGAGTAATGCCATAATCGCGTAATCGCTCAATTAATGGCATACCAGGCATGAGAGAGTCTTTTGTTCCTAAGTAAAGTGTTGCCCCTGAACCAAAAGTCATCAAGACTTCTGATATGCAAGCATCAAAACTCAACGAAGCAAACTGCAACACGCGACTATGACAATTCAAGTCAAAAACCTGAATCTGTGCTTGAGCTAGGTTGCACAATCCCTGATGCTCAACCATTACCCCTTTGGGCTTACCTGTGGAACCACTGGTGTAAATCACATTCGCTAGATGAAAAGCTTTCACCCCATTGCTAGGGTTATCCTGATTGTTTTGGACAATTTCTTCCCAGACTTGATCTAACAGGATTTGCTTTGCAGTATGTTCAGGTAATTTCTCAACTAGATGCTGTTGGGTCAGCAGTAAAGAAACTTGAGCATCTTCTAACATGAAGCTCAGACGATCTTGAGGATACTCCGGGTCTAGTGGTAGGTATGCCCCACCCGCCTTCAGAATGCCTAATAGGGCTACCACCATTTTCACTGAGCGCTCTACACACAGTCCAAGCAGCACATCCGCTTCCACACCCAATGAGCGCAAGTAGTGCGCCAACTGATTAGCACGACTATTCAACTGCTGGTATGTCAGTTGTTGGTCTTCAAAGACCACTGCTACTGCATCTGGGGTACGCGCCACCTGCTCCTCAAATAACTGATGGATACATTTATCATGGGGATAATCTACTCGTGTATCATTCCACTCAACTAATAACTGCTGTTGCTCAGGTTGTGTCAACAATGGCAATTGGGAAATCCGCTCTTGGGGATTGGTGACAATTGCCTCTAGCATTGTCACAAAATGACCTGTCATCCGCTCAATGGTGCTGCGCTCAAACAAGTCACTGTTGTACTCCCACCCTCCCACTAGTCCTGTGGCTGTATTCTCCATTGCCAAGGTAAGATCAAACTTTGCCGTAGTGATTTCTATTGGCAATGAACTCACCTCTAACCCAGTCAACTCTACATTAGGCATGGGTGCATTCTGCAAGGCAAACATCACCTGGAACAATGGTGTGTGACTCAGGTCTCTTTCTGGCTGCAATGCTTCCACCAGCATTTCAAACGGTAAATCTTGATGAGCATAAGCATCCATTGCCATTGACCGTATCCGCAACAGTAAATCGTCAAAACTTGGATTTCCCGAAATATCTGTGCGTAAAACTAATGTGTTGACAAAAAAGCCAATCAACCCTTCTATTTCAATGCGATCGCGATTGGCGATGGGAGACCCCACCAAAATGTCTGATTGTCCTGTGTAGCGGTATAGTAATGTGCTGAAACTAGCCAACAGAGTCATGAACAGTGTCACTCCTTGCTGTTGACTGAGTTTTGTCAGTTTAGTAGTGAGTTCCTCGCTTAGTGCAAACTCCAGATATTCCCCTGCGAAGCTTTGCACTGCGGGTCTTGGTCGGTCTGTGGGTAATGGCAAGAATGTCGGCGCGTCTTTGAGTTGTTGTTGCCAGTAACTCAATTGGCTTTGTAGTACTTCTCCAACCAACCAATTTCGCTGCCAGATGGCAAAGTCTGCGTACTGAATCGGCAGTGATGGTAATGGTGAGGCTTGATCTATTGAATATGCATTATACAATGCTATGAGTTCTTCAACAAACACACCCATTGACCAGCCATCAGAGACAATATGGTGCATACACACTATTAACACGTGTTCTGTCTGTGAAAGTACTAGTAATGTTGCTCTTAGTAGGCTTTCACTAGACAGGTCAAATGGTTCAATAGTTTGTTGTACTAATTGCTTAACAGCTATTTCTTTTTCGTTTGTGGTTAAATGCTGCAAGTCAACAACTGATACTGTCCAGTTTGTTGCTGTGTGAATGATTTGAGAAGGTTTTCCATCGACTGCGATAAAGTTGGTGCATAATGCTTCGTGGCGATGAATTATTTCTATTAAGCTTTGTTCTAAGGCTGCAACATTGAGATTTCCTTGCAAACGCAAAGCGACATGAATATTGTATGAGGCACTATTCGGCTTTAACTGATCTAAAAACCACAACCTTGTTTGAGCATAAGACAGTGGTAGTTCTGCATTCTCTGCCCGCTTTAAGATAGCTGGGGAAGTTAGTTCTAAATTTTGCTGCTGTAGCTGCTGTATCGATTGCGCCAATTGAGCTACTGTTGCTTCTGCAAATAAACTACGCAACGATAGTTCTACTTTGAAAATGTTGCGGATACGGGATACCAACTGGGTTGCTAGTAGGGAGTGTCCGCCAAGTTCAAAGAAGTTATCATCAACTCCTACAAGCTCAACTTTCAGCACTTGTGACCAAATTTGTGCCAGTATTTCTTCGACTGGCGTGCGCGGGGCTATAT
>NZ_JAYGHD010000239.1:0-2662 GCF_034932245.1 Nostoc sp. UHCC 0251 | reverse complement strand
TATGAAAAATATCACTGAAAAACTCACAAAGTCAACACCCTAGGCAGAGCCTCCACGAGGAGCATTCCCATGTTCTACATGGGAACGAGATAAACGAGATAAACGAGAGAAGAATGGAAAATCAAGCTTTTTTCGACTTGTGTGTACACCGTAGGCTTTTAGGCGAGGGGATTCTAGCTTTACATATGTAACTTGCTTAGACTGCCTTTCGACAACCAAAGTAGGCATTAAGCCGAGATCCTGATACCGTTGGCGAAATATTACTTAACATAAAAAATTGAGCTTGGATAAATTTTAGTTATTTCACTTAGCTTCAACCCGTCTGGGCTTCAATATGACCGTTGCGGATAGTCCATGCTAGTTCTAAAAGTTGAGTCCAGCGCTTTTGTACCTGTTTGGGGGTGCATTTGATGGTTTTGGCGATCGCAACGTCACTTTCCCGTGCAGTTTTCAACTCTAATATTTGCTGTTGCTGTTCTGTGAGTTGATTCACAAAGATTTCCCACTGCTGGGAAGATAAACCCAACTTTTGCTCTAAACCCGCACCTAACCATTGATGTACCAATTGCCAGTGGTGTTGTTTGGCAAACTTTTCTACGTGGTATTTAAACCGTTGTTGGAGATAATCGCGCTGACGGCTAGTTAAACCGAGAATTTGGTCAATTTCTGGGGCTGAGAGGTCTTGGAGTTTCAAGCTGAGGTAATTCATACAATCAGATTGACCTTGAGACTCCAGGTATTTCATCAATTCAGTGATGACGCGATCGCGTTCTGACTCTTCGGATGGATCGAAATTAGTTTGGGCAACCATTTGCGATCGCAGCTGTTGCACCGCCGAGTTACGCTGGTAAGATTCTGCTTCTTCACCCTTAGCAGACTCTACCGCCATTTCGATATCCACGGTAGTTTCTTGCGGCTGACGACGAGCAAAACCTTGGGCCCGCAAAATAATTAATTGCTGATTTGCACCACCAGGTAAATTGATCCGGCGTTTGGCATACTGTTCTGTAAATGCCATATATTCAGCTAGTTGCAGCTGAGTACGCGGTGTGTGATCAGCAGGTAGTTCGTTTTCTCTGCGGAAAGCTTTGATAGCTTCGATATAAAATGCTTGTAAAAAATCTTCAATCAGGCTGTAACGAGCCTCAAAACCCAACTCAGAGCCGGATATAGTTACATGACGGTAAACCATAGCACCCAAATTGCTATGTAATTCCACACGCCCTTGTTTTGAACCTAGTTTGTAGTAACGTAAGCACTTTTGCATCCGATGCCTTCCCAACGTAATCTGCCAGGATTTGATTTCCCCAGATGTTTGGATACGGGAGCTTTTATCGCAAATGCGTTCTACTTCTATGGCTATGCGGTTTGCTAAAGCTTCTACACACCTGGGCGCTGCTTTTACTTGCGCTTGCATTTCCTGACACAGCAATTCAATCAAGGTTTCGCTGCTGTTGTCTGAAAATTCTTCGGTCGAAAGGTAGTTATCAAAAATGGGTGTAGAGTTTGGTAGATTAACGACGTTAGCTTTCATGACTTTTCCAGGAGTAGTATTGCACCGTAATTACAACGCAGACACAGCAATCAAGGCAGGCCTTGGCTTATGAATCTTTAGGCATTCATCCATTAAGACTTGCCGTATGTAATGCTCACATCTAAAGCTCATATATAAAACTGTAGGAAATACGAGAGAGTTACAGTTATGGCAATGTGTCGGTTTTTTCACAAGCCACCACATTGACGCTGGGATACAAGTACCCGCCATTTTCTCAAAATTGTCAAATCCCTTTTTGTACCAACTGTTGCCACCATCCTGTTATATCAACTGTTTCACCGAACAGGCCATCGTAGACATCGGCTTTAAGTATGACAATTTTAAAACTGGAGTCGTTTTTATCACAATTTCCGAAACAAAGAGGTGCGCCTGTGAAGTGTAATTTTTATACCCAAGCTGCTGCTGCTTCCCAACCTAAACCCCTCCGTATAATTGCTGCTTCGTCTCCGGTCATATCCAAGATGGTAGACACTTCATATGTAGGTTCCTCGCCAGTATCTACAATTATGTCTACCAACTTGTCCAAACGGTCAAATAGTTCTACCCGCGACTGAACAGTTTCTGGATCTATCCGAATCATGCCATTATCTGCTTCATCTGGTGGCAGATGTGCTGAAGTTGAAATAATCGGATTGCCTAAGGCTGCCAGCAACTCCAAACACACAGTATGGTTTGGTACTCTAATTCCAGTACTTTTCCGCTTGGGGCTTTGCACCAATCGCGGTACTAATTTAGTCGCTGGGAGCAAAAACGTGTATGGCCCTGGAATTAGGCGTTTCATAATCCGATAGGCTGTGTCACTTACGAAGGCATAAGTTGCCACATTTGAAAGCGAGGGACATAAAAATGTCAGTGGTTTATCATTTGCTAGCTGTTTAATTTGCCGCACTCGTTCTACCGCCGACTTGGCATTCAAATCACAACCGATCGCATAAACTGTATCAGTAGGGTAAAGCATGACTGCGCCACTAGAGAGCGCCGACTTTATTTCCTCTATTCGACGAATTTGAGGATTATCCGGATGAACTGGGAAAATTTTTGCCATAACTGGGGGAGTGGGGAGGGGGGGGTGGGGGCCGGGAGCGGGGGGAGCAGGGGAGGCAGGGG
>NZ_JAYGHD010000238.1:0-2676 GCF_034932245.1 Nostoc sp. UHCC 0251 | reverse complement strand
ATACTTGAAAAGTTTAGACTGCCGACACCAGAGGTAAGAGAATACATACTTGCTATTCTGGAAAATGATCAGCTTTATGGTGAAGAATTCATTTCTGATCGAGAGATACTGCGCGAACTGCTTGGGGTGTTGTTAAAACAAGAAGATTGGGAAACCATTGCAGCAGTTGCAGCAGATTCGTTAAAGAAACAAATTATACATCAAGCTGTTAGTGAAAAAATCTCAGCATAAGTTATATTGTCAAAAAAAATGAATGATTTTCTTTGTGAACAACAAAGTTTTGTACAAGATGATATGACAACTTTTGAAGTTTCCATGCGATTTCAATTATTGTTGTTTTAACTGTGTTTGTACTACTCGCTGCTGCCTTTTCTCTACCAAAACCTGACCAATAGATCCCCCAGTACCCAGCCCAAACATTCCTGTCGTAATCATGTACATTGTATTCTTGCCAAAAAATTGCACTCCTAAATATCCGATAGATATGGCCGCTAATGTGCTGGTCAGACTTACAACAATTACTCGTGCTTGATTCCGTTTCATAATTTAGAATGCCTTTCCCTGATAGGGGTTTGAAGTTGTATGATTTTGCTATTAGGTAATCGCGCTATTGGGCAATTTATGATCGAATTGACACCAAAGCAACAAATTTTTATGCAAGATGATGTGCCTACCCGTTTGCATCATCTAGCTGCACACCTTGAGCAAATTCAGTCTTTGTGGACTCAAGGCTCGTCGCAGGAATTGATACTGACTCTGATAAAAGAAAGCAGATACTTTATTGAGTGGACTGTGCCTGACATGGTAAAGGCAGATGATATTGACCGAGCCTGTGAATTAGTTGATTTAGTTCGTCTTCTGACTCGTTGGCTATTCCATTGGGACAATATTTGGACTGATGCTGAACAAAAGCAATCTGCATCTGCTCAAATTTCATATTGGTTACAGCGAGTTTTGGAAATATCACGTACAGAACCAGAATCACTGAATGCCTGAACTCTATGAAGTCTGACGTTGTTTGACTAGCACCGAACGCAAGTACTGCCGACAGGCTGCTTCTCCCCGACAGATTAGAATTCGCAGCGCCTGTATTTCCTGTATTGGAGAAATACAAATTTCGGCGATGGCTGGAATCAAATTATGTTGCGATACCACATAGTCTTTATGGCACTGTTCTAATTCCTGAATCTTAGAGTTTAACTCCTGTATCTGTCGCAATGCTTTTGTTAAAGATGATTCTTTGTTTTGAGAGCGATTATCTAGAGTGAATGTCATATTATTGCTCCTATGTAAAGCATGATTTTCTTGATGGTTTTCACAATCGGCGCATTTATCACCAAGCAGCCGTGGGGATGAACATCCGTTATCGTTGTTTTTTTGGTGGTTCGTGCTTTAATAACAAAGCGCTGAAGTCGTAAATCGTTACTGTTGGTTTTGGTTCAGGTTCAGGTTTTGGTTCCCATTCTATTAGGAGTTCAGGATTGCCCAAACCAATTGCATTTTTAATTTCCTGTTCCATGACTGGATTCTCCTTTTTGAGAAAATTGCTCCACCTGATCAATTGCCTCTACTACTTCTCCCAAAACATTAAACGCATCATTTAACACCACATCATTTGATGTAGAAAAGTACTCGGACGACTGAAGCCTGCGATAATCCTTACTACTCCCCACAAGCCGCAACGTATATTGACACCCTTGCAAGATAGTCCGAATCTCTGATGTAGTTAATCTGATTTCCATTGTTGTTTCTCTCCCTAAAATTTATCTCGTTGAATACTAAAACTTGCTCCGACTAAAGAACTGCCTAAGAAGACGGAAAAACTGACCAGCATTGCACCCAGGCATATATTTTTCTGTTGCTCCCAACCAGAGATGATTATGTTAGGGTCAGCATTCGTCTCATTGACGCTCTGCGGTCTAAAGACACACAGATTCTCTAAGAGCTTTTGCCGTATCTCTTAGATATCCGATTGTCAGCCACTGTATACTGGGTTAAATCGAATAAACTTAACTGAATATTCAATGACTCATAGGCATGTTTGAGATTGGTTTCACTAGCAGCACCTTCTTTGTAAAGCCATTCAATTGTTTCTATTAGCTGTTGTTTAGCAGAAGCCGCAGTAGATTCAGGTAATACGGCAATGGGAATAAAACCTGTTAGTTGTTTCATGTTTAATTGGCTCAAAAATTATCTATTTCTGCAACACCTTCATCAGTTGTCACCTTCTTTTGAGATTTGGTTTTACTAATTTGGAATTCGTTCGCTTTAATCACAGGCATTGCAGCCTCTTTAACTGCTGCTTTTGCTTGATGATAAAGGAATTTAACTACACCGTCTGCATCTTCTTCATCCTCAACTTGTGCCCATAAAGAACAACCTAATTCGATTGATTCGTAGTTCCCTAAATTGAATTTTCTTGAATAAATAACTGAGACAGTACCGATTTTCATTGACTTGTTTTTGCTGCTAATTTATCTAGTGGCGACTCAAAGGTGAATCGCCTTTTTTGTGTTTAATTACCGCTTGTTACTTTGCGGCATTGCTGTCTGATTCTGTCCTTGCAGAGATGCCCGTGCCTCAGTCTCCGAAACCGGGGGTAATGCTGGTGCAGTGACAGCGTTAAGCTAATCGGCATTTAAGCTGCATAATATAAATGCAGAGTCGGTTGAAAAT
>NZ_JAYGHD010000237.1:0-2677 GCF_034932245.1 Nostoc sp. UHCC 0251 | reverse complement strand
TCGCTAGTGGGAGAGTTCAATGTGCCTTGTTCTTTCCCCTCTGCCCCTCTGCTCCCCTGCTCCATCAAACGCCTGAAGCTTGTGAGAAATACGGGTCTATAGTTAGCCTTATCTTGACTTGAGCCGCTGTTGGCTGGCACTTGGGACATATTGTCATTTGAATCGGTAAATCCCTAAAAATACCTTTAAAGCTTGAGCAATATTGCTCAAGCATGATTTTATTAGCTATGGCTATGTGTTTCACTAATTAGGGTAATGGTTTGCCATCACAGGTAATCTATTATGCCAAGCATACGGAGGTCTAATGTCAATATCTAAAGCTGCCAACAGGAACATTACTTCTCAAAACAGCGTTGAAAAACGCTTGCAGATGCAACGTTTGGTAGGAGCAACTCAAATAGTTGCACCTAGTACAGGGAGTGATGTAGTCAAGGGATTAACTCAAACATCTAAATCTCTGCCCCCCTGTTACTTTTATGATGACCGTGGTTCTGAGCTATTTGAGCTAATCTGTGATTTACCAGAATATTATCTTACACGCACAGAAACAACTATTTTACAGCAGTATGCTGGCGAAATTGCTAAGATAACTGGCGCTTGTGAATTGGTAGAACTTGGTAGTGGCAATTCTACCAAAACCCGCATTTTACTAGATGCCTACCAGCAGCTAACCTATCCCCTGCACTACCTACCAATTGATGTGTGTGCAGGTATCTTGGAAAGTAGCGCCAAGCAGTTATTAGGAGATTATCCTTTACTGCAAGTTTGTGCTTTAGCGGGAACCTATGAATTAGCCCTTGCAAAACTCCTACCAACACAATTACCCAGCAGAATGATCTGTTTTATCGGTAGCAGTTTAGGTAATCTTACACCTAATGAGTGTGATGTGTTCTTCTCTCAAATTACAGAAGCCCTACAAGTAGGTGAGTATTTTTTGTTAGGGATAGATTTACGAAAGCCGAAACAGATTTTGGAACCTGCTTATAACGACAGCCAAGGAGTGACGGCAGCATTTAACCTCAATATGCTGGAGCATTTAAATCAGCGGTTTGAGGGGAATTTTGACACCATGCAGTTTGAACACTGGGCATTTTACAATGAAAGTGAGCATCAAATAGAAATGCATTTACGCAGTCTGCGATCGCAAACTGTAGAATTACGCGCTCTTAATCTCAAGGTTGATTTTGCACTAGGTGAGACTATTCTCACCGAAATCTCCCGCAAATTTGATCTCGATACTATCAAGCAGCAACTTACTGCACAAGGTTTATTACCTCTGCAAGTGTGGACAGATCCAAATCAATGGTTTGGTTTATTGCTTTGTAAAATGCAAGCATAAAGTGAATCAGATATATAGGTATTCTCAGTTGAGTCCAATATAGACTTAACAAAAACAGCCTACACCAGTGAGAGATAATAATTAGAGTCTCTCTCACTGGTGTAGTATTTTCACTATATAGTGCTGTATATTATGTGTTGATGCACATCTCTATTAGCCCACATGAGTGAACTGGGTATTTAGCCCCTGATTATTGCTGCATCGAAGGTGTAGGAAAAATTCTGCTGAATATAGGAACCCGTACCTGCGGCTTAGTTGCAGTTATATTGGCATTATCAGCTAGATTCGCATTAGCACCGGAAGACTTATTGGCTGCTTCAGAGAGGCTAGGTGGTTTGCTATTAGTAGAATTGGCAAAATCACTCAATTGGATAGCCGCAGGTGAATTTGAAGGTATGGAAGTAATATTATCAGTATTTTGGCTATTGGATTTTACCGGAGTTTCAGCTTGAGATGGAGTGATGATGAATGCCGAGCTTGTTCCTAATACCAGTATTAGCAGATTGGAAATATATTGTTGCATGGGAATTTGTAAAATCGGTTAATAAATGTTTAAAACTTCAAGAAGTTGTATTTATTCTCAGTTGAAAATAAAATCTTCCAAAATAAATCACTCCGCTGTCACAGAAAACCTGATTAAAATGATTTTCAGAGGAATACACGACTAGCGTATGCTTCATATTTGAAGGCAGCTGAGTACAT
Source organism: Nostoc sp. UHCC 0251 (assembly GCF_034932245.1). Lineage (NCBI taxonomy): Bacteria > Bacillati > Cyanobacteriota > Cyanophyceae > Nostocales > Nostocaceae > Nostoc > Nostoc sp. UHCC 0251. The sequence continues at coordinate 636 of NZ_JAYGHD010000237.1, read as the reverse complement.
CGATTCACTCAAAAAAACTTAATCCCTTCAGCTTCCTTTCCTAGAAGGGAAGGTAAACTAAACTCTGCTCTCCTTTTAAGAGAGGGATTATTCTAGAACTATGGAATCGATTTGATAAAGAAGATGCAAATAGATACACCTGGAATAATTGACGTTTATTCCTCAACTAAGCCAGCACAACTATTAATAATTTAGTTATATTTGCCTGGTTATTAAAAGAGGAATTACACTGAACTTTGTGAAAAAACTTATTTTCAGAAATTCTCTACTAAATCGCATATTTAATGAACTACAGCCAACAATATATAAAGTTTTAATGAAATGTAATTTTTCTGGCGTGGCTTTCATAAAAAATACGTATCTGCGTTCAGGGACGGATACTAGTCCGCCTATGTTATAAAAATATTGATAAAATTGTTTGCTTACAGCAGTCCTAAATTATTAATGAAATTCTCCATTTGATAATTTTTACACTTCAAATAGATTATCCATAGACATCCTAAAGTAGCATTCCGTTCCTATCACATGAACCAGCCAATAATTAAATGATTTTTTTGATCTATGTCAATATTTTACGCGAGGTGCAACTTATTCTTGGAACCCCACTTCCATTCCTCTCCCCGAAACGGAGAGAGG
>NZ_JAYGHD010000236.1:0-2784 GCF_034932245.1 Nostoc sp. UHCC 0251 | reverse complement strand
GGGGAGATTTGACACCCCGTGGTGAGAGTGGTCAAGTGTACGTGCGAAAAGCCAAAGGCAGTAAAAATCGCACAATTCTCATCAAGCAGAAACTCTGGACGGAATTAATGGAGTTCAAAGCTTCGGCTCACTCCAATCAAGCAGTGTTTCCAAGTCAAAAGGGGGGACACCTCGACCGTCAAAACTTGCACCCGATTGTCAAAGCAATCGCACTCGAAGCCGGATTAAGCGAACTGGTTTCGGCTCACTGGTTACGTCATGCCCACGGTTCTCACGCTATTGAGCGCGGGACTAATCCAGTACTGGTGAAAGAAACTTTGGGTCATGCCAATTTAGCCATCACCGATCGCTATCTCAAGGCTAGACCGAATGACAGTAGCGCTTTGAACTTGATGGATCTTTGACATTTACACAAACTCTAAGATTTGAACCAGTGAGAATGCAGCACAAATAAGAACCAGTGGCATCGATTGTTACTGGAAACTAAGCAGAAAAACTGCTTTCAAATGCCAAAGGGATTTTTCCCTAGCTAGCCCCCTCCATAGGCAACACTTCTTCAGAGAGCCATTCATAAAATTCAGGAACTTGAGATTCCACAAGTCGCAGTTCATCAAGAGCGATCGCTTCAAGTTCCAGCACCGTCTCCCAGCGCAAATCCTCATCCCATCGCTTAAGGATGCCTTTAATTGCCTCAACTCCACGAGAAATACCAGAGCGAAGTATTTCTACGCAGTGGAGTAGCGTAATGCGATCAGTGAAGAGAGCAGAGGGGAAAGAACTTGTACAAATTTCTTCTTTGTTTCTCAACTCCTCAACTCCTCTGCTCTCATCGGTAGTATCCTCACCCTGGCAATGGGAGTTCCCTATAGCATCAAGGGGGGGGGCGGATACGGGCTGCTGATTAGGGTCTACACTGTATTGAGACTGGGTTTGAGCAGGATAATAGGTTCGATTTTCTTTTTGATTACGCTTCGTTTCACGATGAGCAATTACATGCATTGCAAATTCTAATTCCTCTTTAGATAAAGAGAAAAGTTTCACCTGTTGACCGCGCTTGCCCTGCTTACGGAAGGTCAACTTTAGCCCCAGCTGCTCGACTAAAGTTCCTAGCAACCAAATAGGTTTACAGTCTAGGGGAATAGTAAACCCAAGAATTGCTTTGACGTGAGCAGCACAATGTATAGCAATCTCCGTCATCTTGAGTAAGGTGGAATCGTCGGCAGTAACTTCATCACCCTTCATTAAAGAAGTGAGAATTTGATGCAGCCCCAGGTTAAATCTAGCCAGCCACCGTGCCGAGTAATTGCCCCAGTCGATGCACAAAGGTAGATTGTCGCGCTCGGTGCGGTCTTTTTGGGTGACAATTGTTGGTGGTGTAGGATAACTTTGCCCAGTTTTGGGGTCAGTAAACGATTCTTCGGGTGGGGCTAAAATGGCCTCAAGTCCAGCAATTGCTCTAATTAAGCGACCACCTTTATCCATTTCTACGAGCGATTCGGTTACTTCGATGCCGTAAGAATCAGAAATGCGGAACTTTTCACATTCAAAAATTTCATTAGGGTCAAGGTAATCTTTGCTCTGACGGGCACGGTACTCGCTCAAAGTAATATTCTTGGCCTTGGCAACAGACGAATTGTGGGCACTATCCAAAGCTTGTGCTGCTGCTTTAAGACTTTCGAGAGATTGAGGATCTGAATCACTTCCCACATATATAAATGTATTGCCCATTTCGGTGAGGAGCGATCGCAAGTCATCACGCAGATTATTGAGAGAATAGTGGCGGTTGCCAAGAATTTGGCAGTAAGCCTCAAGCGCCCAATCTTTCTCTGCGCCGCGCTTGCCTGTTTGACGGTCAATCCGCAACAGAAAAGCAGTCACTTCATTGGTTTGGAGAAGGCGTTCTTTAATCTTGGCGGCATTAGTATCTTGGTATCCAAATGGGGGGCGCGGGGCTACCCAAACGTGAAACGGGACTTTGGGGCGATAACGGTAAAGTTGTTGGGCGCACTCGGTAGCAGTTTGGGAAGCGCCGTGAAACACACCAAATACAACATCAAAATGATACTCCGAAATATCGACACCAGTTCCCAGACTGGGAGAGGTGAACAAGGCATCAAAGTTTTTAACGGCGTTGGTGATATCTTTGATGAAAGCAACATTTTCATCACTGCCAGAATTGTCAGAGTGAACCGACCAAATACGCCATTTTTGTGGTGTATGTGATTTTTCGGAGTTAGATTCTTCGCACTTGATAGTAAAGGATTTGTCGAGTTTTTTGATAAAACGCTTACTGTCGCTGGCAACCATAACTTTTTCTCCAAGCATCAACGCTGCCGAGATTTGGGCGACTAGGGCGCTTGAATTATCCCCCTCGTACCAATAAATTGTGCGTGAACCGTTTCGCCATTCGTTTTTAATGATGTAAGGTACTTCACCTTTTGGTCGCATGGAGCGGAAGAAATCCACAGTCAGGTCATCCATGTGTGCATCAGCGATGACGACCAGTGGCGCGTTGTATACTATATATTCCAGTACTTCAAGTATTGCTGCACGGTGCTGTTTGCAAGTATTACTGTGCAGTAGGTGGGTGAGGTATTGGCAAGCTTCATCTATAAATATGCAGCCGTAGGTGAGAGACTGAGTATTGAGTTTGTGCAAGCTGTCAATAGTAATACTAAGGGCTTGGGACTGGGCTAAACCTGTGTAACCCAAGTCGGAATACATCGCCGTCCGCAAGCGTTCGGCAAGATTTTTCAGCAAATTTACGCGATGCCCATTGTTGAG
>NZ_JAYGHD010000235.1:0-2811 GCF_034932245.1 Nostoc sp. UHCC 0251 | reverse complement strand
GACTGGTATCAAAGCCTTGTAAATATTGGCTTGCGAGTTTTCGGATGGGTCTACTGGGTAGTTCACCCTTGCCGCCTTTTCTTACCCATTCGCGCACTGCCTGACGAATTGCCCGTCTCCCATCTGCCCGATTTTGCTCAATGAGTTTTGGCAGATATCGAATTGCTAAAGTAGAAAACACTAGACTGTTTTCTGACTCGACATATTCCCCATTTTGCAGGAGATAAATCTTTAGTTCACCGGAGTCATAACACCAGAGTTCTGGTACTCCCAGGCGGGCATAAATGGGAAAACGATTTAAAGACTTACTGGTAATATCAATTTCCAGTGCCAAATCAGGCGGTGGGTCTTGTCTCAAATCCAGATCCAATCTACCCCGAATCGCAGCTTCATTCTGGAAATAGAAGCAATTATCTGATTCTACCCCTGCCATTCGGCTTTCTCGCTTCCAAGTAGTCGAGCCATAACTTTCATAGTCTAAATCCAGCACATCAGCGATTTCTTTGACCAAATCGCCTATTACCTCTTTGTAATGTTCGTGTTCAGGTAAAGGTGTCATAATTTCCAAAGTAGTGCGATCGTAAGCTAACCTTGCTGCTCGATGCTCTCCCAAGTCTTTTAGAAGATTTTCAAACTGTTCCCAGCTAATGTGATAAAGCATTACTCGGTCTGCTCGATTTTTGGCGACTGTCATTGTTACGACCTTTAGAATGTTTTATTGTCCAAACTCAAGCCTAGCCTGTTCTACCAAATTCGCTGTTACAACCTCTTGTCCTGCTTCACGAGCCAGTTGTTCAATTCTGGCTTTAGCTTGAGAGCGGACAAAAAAGGGAATATTTTGTAACTTTTCTTTAGCTTCAGATGTCCATCGCAAAGCATCAATAAAATTGGAATCGCTCATAGTATTAATTACCTTGGTAAGTCACTCACTTTAATCAAGAGATGACTAATTTTCCTATAAAAAAAGCCCTTGCTTTTATGCAAGAGCCTCTAAATGATTTAATTATCAGTGATGAAATAAACTTTACAACCTAATCTAGGTCGTCCATAAACATCACTGGCTCAGTATCACGGTTAATTCCTTTCTCGAAACCACCAGCCGCAGCCCGTGCGCGACCAGCGTGCCACAAGTGACCAACTAGGAAGAAGAATCCTAGTACGAAGTGAGAAGTCGCCAACCAAGCGCGAGGAGATACGTAGTTGAAGGAGTTAATTTCGGTAGCCACACCACCCACGGAGTTCAAAGAACCCAGAGGAGCGTGGGTCATGTATTCAGCAGCGCGACGAGCTTGCCAAGGCTGAATATCGTTCTTGATTTTTTCCAAATCAAGACCATTGGGACCACGTAGAGGTTCTAACCAAGGGCCGCGGAAATCCCAGAAGCGCATGGTTTCACCACCGAAGATGATTTCACCAGTTGGAGAGCGCATCAGGTATTTACCTAGACCTGTGGGGCCTTGGGCAGAACCGACGTTAGCACCCAAGCGTTGGTCACGAATCAAGAAGGTCAAAGCCTGAGCTTGAGAAGCTTCTGGTCCGGTAGGGCCGTAGAATTCGCTGGGGTAAACGGTGTTGTTAAACCAAACATAGATGGAGGCAATGAAGCCCATCAACGACAGAGCGCCCAAACTGTAGGAGAGGTAAGCCTCACCAGACCAGATGGATGCACGACGTGACCAAGCAAAAGGCTTGGTAAGAATGTGGAAAATACCACCAGCAATACAGATAAAGGCAATCCAGATGTGACCACCGACCACATCTTCCAAGTTATCGACGCTAACAATCCAGCCTTCGCCACCGAAGGGGGACTTGAGTACATAGCCGAAGATAACTGCTGGGTTCAATGTCGGATTGGTAATAACACGAACGTCACCACCGCCTGGTGCCCAGGTGTCATACAAACCACCAAAGAACATTGCCTTTAGCACCAACAGTAGGGCACCGCATCCCAAAATAATTAGGTGGAACCCGATGATGTTGGTCATCTTGTTCTTGTCTTTCCAGTCGTAACCAAAGAAAGAAGAGTATTCTTCTAAGGTTTCTGGGCCACGAACAGCATGATAGATACCGCCAAAGCCAAGAACGGCTGAGGAAATTAGGTGGAGTACACCGACAACAAAGTAGGGGAAGGTGTCGATAACTTCACCACCAGCACCAACGCCCCAACCCTGGGTAGCGAGGTGAGGTAACAGGATCAAGCCCTGCTCGTACATGGGCTTTTCAGGAATGAAGTGAGCGACTTCAAACAAAGTCATCGCTCCAGCCCAGAATACAATCAAACCAGCGTGGGCAACGTGAGCGCCCAGGAGTTTGCCAGATAGATTGATTAAACGCGCATTACCAGACCACCAGGCAAAGCCAGTAGATTCTTGGTCGCGTCCAGTGCCGCCTAATATATTTGGTCTATTAGAGAGCGTTACCACGTGGTAATACCTCCTCAGGGAATACAAACTGTTCGTGGGGTTGATCTTGAGGAGCCATCCAAGCGCGGATACCCTCATTCAGCAAAATGTTTTTGGTATAGAAGGTTTCAAACTCAGGGTCTTCCGCCGCCCGCAATTCTTGGGAGACGAAATCATAAGCCCGCAGGTTGAGCGCTAAACCGACGATGCCGACGGCGCTCATCCACAAACCTGTGACTGGCACGAACAGCATGAAGAAGTGCAACCAGCGTTTGTTAGAGAAAGCAATACCGAAAATCTGTGACCAGAAACGGTTTGCTGTCACCATTGAGTAGGTTTCTTCAGACTGGGTTGGGTTGAAGGCGCGGAAGGTGTTAGCTCCATCACCGTCTTCAAACAAGGTATTTTC
>NZ_JAYGHD010000234.1:0-2830 GCF_034932245.1 Nostoc sp. UHCC 0251 | reverse complement strand
AGGGGAAGCAGGGGAAGCAGAGGGGGACAAGGAGAATAACTAATGCCCAATGCCCCATGCCCAATGCCCAATGACCAATGACTAATGACTAATGACTAATGACTAATGACTAATGACTAATGACTAATGAAAATAATTGCCTACTCTTACACCAATCCGCTATTAGAATCTGCTCCCGATCAAGCCGATTGGGGATGGGAGGTGGATCGGGTTTATGAAGATTTGGGTAAGCCAGAGTCTTCTGGACACGCTACGCGAACGCAATTACAACAATTATTTACCGATTGCGAAACTGAACCAGCAGATTATCTCTTGATTCGTCGATTGGAAGAATTAGGGGATACTGTAGAGGAAATTAGCGATCGCTTACATCAACTCGAAGCAATCGGAGTAGCGATAATCGCCACAGAACAGCCCTACACTTCCGAAAATTACCCTTTGGGGGCTGACTTGCTAAATTTGCTACACGCAATTCAACGTCAGCAACGCAGTCGTTGCATCCGTCAAGGACACGCCCGTAATCGTCTTGAGGTTGCACCGCCACCGGGCAAAGTTCCCTACGGCTATCGCAGAGGTAAGGGAAAATATACTGTTGATCGCAGTACTTCACCAGTAGTCAAAGATTTTTTTGAACACTTTTTACTTTATGGTTCCCTGCGGGGTTCAGTTCGTTACTTGGCGAAAAAATACGGTAAAAAAATCTCTGTAACCACAGGAAGACGCTGGCTAACTAATCCAGTTTATCGCGGCAATACAGCTTACCAAAATGGTGAAATTATCTCTAATACCCATATTCCGATAATCTCTAAAGAAGAAGCAGCCCAAGTTGATCGACTTTTACGCCGTAACAGCCGTTTACCATCCCGAACTGCTAGTGCTAGGCGTTCTTTAGCTGGGTTGGTTGTCTGTGCTGAGTGTCAGTCACATCTGACAGTTACTCGTGTCACCCAACGCAACCAAGATAAGGAGTATCTTTATTTACGTTCTACTAGCTGTCCTCAACGCCCCAAGTGTAAAGCTATTGCCTACCAAGAGGTTTTAGAACATACAATTGAAACCGTTTGCCGTGACTTACCCTTAGCTGTAGCGGGGATGAATTTTCCTCAGTTGGATGCAGTCAAGAATAGTTTAGGGCAAGCGATCGCTCGTCAGCAAGAAATACTCGCTCAGTTACCCGCGTTAATTGAAACTGGAATTTTAGATGTTGAAACAGCAAAGTTAAGGGCTTACAAACTCCGCACAGAAATTTCTGCACTTGAAGCAAAGTTGGCGACTCTTCCCCCAGTTAACTTGCGTTCTGTTGCTCAAGCTGTTTCAATACCACAATTTTGGTTAGATTTGTCGGAAACAGAGCGACGATTTTACTTTCGAGAATTTATTAGGCAAATAGAGATTACTTTTCAGAATAAAGAATTAAAACTCCAAGTTATTTTTATTTTTTGATTTAATTAAAACACTATTTTTGAGACGTTTGATCCTTAGTATACGCAACAGGTTTTGGCCCTGCATTCCGCACATTGATAAATTTATTGAGTATATCAAACCAAAAAGGCGCACCCATAGCAATAGCGAAACCACTCACTATCCAACCGCAAATTAATTTAAAAACCTGTGAAATTCTGATGTAAACTCTATTCGATTTCGTAGTATCTAATAACTCAAACTGTTGATTAATATTTTGCCATCCAATCGGTATAGAAGAATTGCCTAATAGTTTTTCAATATCTTTTCTGGCTGCTTCATCATTGATATAATCGATTCGTTGACTTGCACTTTGAGTAATAGTAGAGCGAATAACCGAATCCTCCGATAGTCTTTTAACCAAGTGGAATGTATCAGTGTTAGTTAAAAAGGCAACTAATATTCCAATTAAAATAGCAACTCCTTTGGCATTTCGCTTATAAACACCGCTTGCTCGATCCATCGAGCGATCAAACCATGTTTCTACTTCATTTTTAAATTGATTTACTTCCTCTGTGAGATCGTCAATCTTTATCCTGCTACGTTGAGCAATTACACTAAGGCTCTTAATTAAACTATTAGGGACTTCATCAGGTAACTCATTATTAACAAAATCTATAAATTTTTGGTCAATCTCTCCATAAATTTCTTGGATTTTTGTGTAACTTACACTATTGGGATTATTAATACCTTTTTTAAGTTCTTTATAAGAGGCTAATATCATCTGCAAGTTGGTTTTTGCTTCTTCACTAGGATGTTTAACATAATTAATTAACTGGGGAATTTTTAAGGTATCTAATAAAGTAATTGCAAATGTTTCAGAAGGTAGATAGGAAGGACCGCTTTGTTTTTCTAGAACTATTTTATCAGGTTTTTTAGTAATTTCCTGGAAATGCTTTTCTACTTTACCCTTGGCTTGTTGATTCAATGTATTAATCAAAGGATCGTTATAAAGTTTCTGTACTAAATGGATTGCATTAATAATATCTGATTTTTCACTTTCACTACCACCTGATAAAAGTAATTCAATTGAAGTTCTTAAATGTTTAACTCTCCATTGTAATAATGTGGCAATTAGTTCCTGGATTTCCGAAGCTAGCAAGCTCAAAATCAAATAAATAAAGACTAAACCAAGAGTAATATCTACAACTACAGGTAAATTCATTGATATCTCCAATTTTAGCTATTTATTGCTCTCAAAAGCATTTAGAGAATTGTATATCACATATTTTACGATTCAATAGTTGCTTAATCAAAAGTAAAATTAGTTTCTTTAGATCGTTTTATGAAATTAAATAATATAGGACTACTATGTGATTTTTGAAAAGATACGTAGGGTGCGTTAGCGACAGCGTAACGCACCAAAGCC
>NZ_JAYGHD010000233.1:0-2914 GCF_034932245.1 Nostoc sp. UHCC 0251 | reverse complement strand
CTGCTCCCTCATCCCCCACTCCCCACTCCCCACTCCCCACTCCCCACTCCCCACTCCCTACTCCTCAAAGATTTTGGCGGCGAAACTCGGCGGGAGTGAGACGCATGGGTTTTTCTGAGTTCCAGATTCCTTGGCCCATGAGCCTAGCCCATTGTTGGGCACGTTCTAAACGCTGGTCATATTTGTGATTAGGCGATCGCCCAACAAACATTACATTCCCTTGTTTGACTAATTCCTCATTCAACAACACCTTATTTTTCCACACATAAGCTAGAGTTCGCCCGATTTTGTCTTTTGCTTCTAAATCAAACTCCAGCTTTACCGATTGCTCTGCACCACCAATTAGATTCTCTAACTGTTCTTTTGCTGCTTCTCCCCAAGGTCGCTGTCGCAAATCTGGTGCATCAATACCAACTAACCGCACTTGAGAAATCAAATTTGGTTGTTCAGCCATGCCTAATACTTCTAAGCTTTGCCCACTAACTACCCGTGCTACTTTTACCTGGGCCTCATTATTTGGCAGTTGGTTTTTACCTTGGCAACTCACTAAGAGCAATAAGCAAGCCAAAATGGCTATTTTTCGCATCCAGTTACCAAGGCTCACAACCATCAAAAATTTTTCCCCTTGCCCCCTACCCCCTGCCTTATTCAATTGTTTATTCCTCATCTAACGGTAAACCCGCTTTAACTTTCCCCCTAGCAAAATATCGGCCAAACTGGAGTTCGTAGACTTCATCTTCGTCTTGTGTCTCCACCTCCAAGTCAGAACGAGGGTAACTCACACATAACAAGGCGTAACCTTGGCGACGTAAATCTGGCGACAATCCGATCGCCTCTGGTTGGTAAATTTCTCCCGATAAAACTCTCACTGCACAAGTGGTACAAGCCCCGTTGCGGCAGGAAAACGGTAGGTCTACCCCTTGTTTTTCGCCAGTGTGCAGGATGTAGCGGTCTTCTGGGACTTGTAGGGTGTGTGTTTTGCCAGTGGCGCGATCGCGAACTCTAATTGTGTATGTACGGGACATCTGGATTTGCGTTTTGGGATTGGGACTTTCAGATTCAATTTAAAATATCTTTCTTTATCTTTGCATTTTCTGGGATTCTATAGTATGATCGTAACTTGTGACACCTGGAGAGGTGGCCGAGTGGTTTAAGGCGCAGACCTGGAAAGTCTGTTAGGTGGAAACGTCTACGAGAGTTCGAATCTCTCCCTCTCCGTTCTAAAACCTAGTCTAAATATATAGTTTTAACCAGACTTCTACAAATAGTCGGGTTAAATAACTCATAGCAGGATATTGCCAAATATTTTTAACCATAATTGAGCCATTTTGTAAAGTCGCCAAACTCCTACTTCACTATGGCAACAGCCTGATGAACGGATCAGGTAAATTAAGATAAGTAAAGAAAACGCTTTGAACTAAATGGCAGCTCTAAGCTTACAAGAAATTTCTACTCAGTTAGAAAGTCCTAATTTACGCGATCGCATGGTAGCCCTTGCCAATTTGCGTCATGTGTCTGCTGAGGATGCAGTTCCTTTGATTAAAAAGGTACTAGATGACGAATCTTTGCAACTGCGATCGATGGCAATTTTTGCCCTTGGAATCAAGCCGACAGATGAATGTTATTCAATTTTGGTAAGAATTCTCGAAAATGACCCCGATTATGGGATACGCGCTGATGCCGCTGGTGCCTTAGGATATTTGGGTGATGCTAGAGCCTTTGAGGTGCTTTCGCGGGCGTTTTATGAAGATACTGATTGGCTAGTACGCTTTAGTGCAGCCGTTTCTCTAGGTAACATTAAAGATCCTCGTGCCCATCAAATTCTGATTCAGGCATTGGATAGCAAAGAAGTAGTGTTGCAACAAGCTGCAATCTCTGCGCTGGGAGAAATTAAAGATATTGAGTCTGTCGATAATATCCTACGCTTCGCTCAATCAGATGATTGGTTAGTCAGGCAGCGGTTGGCAGAAGCCTTGGGAAATCTTCCCACTCCCAAGAGTGTCTCAGCTTTAAAATACTTAGAAAAAGACAATCATTTCAACGTTGCTGAAGCAGCCAGAATTAGCCTCAAGAAGCTTGAGGAAATAGACAATCAAGCTTAATATTAGAGCCTACTGCTGCCTTTTAATAATTAAGTGGGACTTTTAGCATTTTGATGCAGGATAATTTCATTCATGAATATTGAAGAGTTTTTTCAGTTAAGCGCTGGTAAATGGTTTTCTCATCGGACTAGTCAACATTTGGCTTTTAACCAATCTGAAAATAGTAAGTCAGACATTATCATTGAGGCACTGGCAGTCGATCATCCAGAAGTCATAAAAGTGTGCCAACAGTACAAAATCAATCCTAGTTCCGCTTTTTGTGCTGCCAAAATTACCTGGAACGGCACAATGGATAAGGATCAAACAAAACATAGTGGTTCAACTGTGTTAGTTTCGGTACCTGATGCGAATAATCCGGGCCAAGGTAAGTTACTGCGGGAAGTTGCTGCCGAGAAAACCCCAGTTGCCGGACACTATAAATTTGACAGTGATGGTGCTTTAGTCTTAACTACAGAAGATGAAACCATGTCGTCAGAGGAGCGCCTGTGGTTTGCTAGCCCCAATTTGCGAATGCGGGCAAATGTCCTCAAGAGTTTTGGTGGATTTAGTATTACTTCGTTTACTTCTGAGATTCGCATGGGTGGGTTTCCACCAGCAGCGAAGACTTCTGAGGCGGCTAATTCAGTATCGAATTAGTTGGATAACAAAATGTTTCTCCCGGAATCAAGTTACCGTATACACACAAGTCCAATTACCCCCCTTAATCCCCCCTTATAAACGGGGGAAATTGGAAAATCTAGTTCCCTCCCCTTTATAAGCTACGGTGTATACACAAGTCGAAAAAAGATCAATTTCCCATTGTTATCTCGTTT
>NZ_JAYGHD010000232.1:0-3089 GCF_034932245.1 Nostoc sp. UHCC 0251 | reverse complement strand
GATAAATTTATTAAAGAGCATTTTGAAACACCAAGACAAGCAACAGGTGCTTCAGTATATCGGGCGTATGTTAGAGCCTGTACAGCATTAAATATACAACCCCTTAGTAACCGGACTTTCTACCAGCGTTTAAAAAAACGCCCAATCCATGAGCAGACATTAAAGCGTCAGGGAGCAAAAGCCGCATACGCAACAGAGCCTTTTGTCTGGGAACTAGCTTTAAATACACGTCCTCACGGAAACCGTCCTCTGGAGATAGTTCATATCGACCATACCGAACTTGATATTGAATTACGCTCACTTGCTACAGGTCGCTTACTGGGGCGACCTTGGCTAACATTACTGACCGATGCCTATTCCCGGCGAATATTGGCAGTTTATCTGACTTTTGATGCACCTTCTTACAGGTCTTGCATGATGGGGCTACGTATTTTAGTCCAGCGCCAAGGTCGTTTTCCCTCAACATTGGTTGTAGATGGTGGCAAAGAATTCCACAGTATATACTTTGACACCTTGCTGGCACGTTACCACTGCACCAAGAAAACAAGACCTGGTGGCAAACCCCGCTTTGGGTCAGTAATTGAACGATTATTTGGGACGACAAATACTGAATTTATCTATAACCTACTAGGTAATACCCAAGCAAGTAAACAGCCCCGCCAACTCACCAAAACTGTTGACCCAAAACAGTTAGCTGTTTGGAATTTGGGAGATTTATATACTTACCTGACCCAGTGGGCTTACTCCATTTACGACTCAAATCATCACGACTCATTAGGTGCGTCTTGTGGCGTTGTTTATAACGAAGGGTTGTCAATTGCCGGAGAACGCTTGCACCGAAGTATTGCTTATAACGAAGAGTTCCTCATGGCAACACGTCCTTCCACCCCCAAAGGTCAGGCGAAAGTTCAGCCGGGATATGGGATTAAAGTCAATTATCTCTACTATTGGAGTGATGCTTTCCGCAATCCCAATGTAGAAAAAACATTAGTACCAGTACGCTACGACCCTTTTGATATGGGAGTTGCTTACGCCTATGTTGATGGGCGCTGGGTGAGATGTATCTCTCAGTATTACAGTACTTTCGTGGGACGCACTGAAAAAGAAGTGTTGTTAGCGGCACAAGAAATTAGGCAATTGAACAAACGTAGTGCCACGGCAACAAATTTGAACGCTAAACATTTAGCTGACTTCATTGCCAATGTCCAAGAACATGAAGCCTTGTTGCTGCAAAGATTGCGTGATTTGGAAAGTAAACGCTTACTAGACAATTTAACGTCTAGTAATTCTTCTGTTCCATCAGTAAAGCAAGTTCAATCAACGTTTGCTGTATTGGCACAACAAAGTTCAGATGTTGCATCACAGCACGTACCATCTCGAAACGTTGAACCGTTGGATCTAAATTCACTGCCAATATTAGCGGAATACAAATAGATGGATTTAAACCTGAACGGAAGCTCTGGCAATAACATAAACTTACTTACTCAATTTAAGGAGTATGCAGTTTTACATCCACAGTTAGCACGGGTAGATATGCTGCTCATGCGTGCGATTCGAGAACCTGCTGGATTTGCTCATGTGTTGGTGTATGGGCCAAGTGGTGTGGGCAAGACGACGATGATACGGCAAATTGCCCGACGTTTAAATGCTCCTCACAGTGAGGATTTAGCAAAGAATTCCTCAAGCTACCGCAACGGTTATGTACCTCAATTACCTCTTTTGCTCATAGAGACACGTCCACCTGACAGTGGCGTGTTTAATCGAACTGACTATTACCGGACTGCGCTCAAGCTTTTGGACGAGCCATTCTACGAGCGTCGTAGCATTGTAGACATTGATACGTCGGAGGCATGGGAGAAAAAAGGGCGTGGACGTAGTAGCAAGACTTCCCAGTTTAATGATTCTCCAGAACTGCGCCACGCATTAGAAGAGGCGATGACCAAACGTGGTGTACGCGCGGTTATCCTCGATGAAGCGCAACATTTAATGAAGATTGGGACTGGAAGTAATTCTGGCAAGCTTTTAGACCAGTTGGACTGGATTAAATCCATGACGAATGTTACGGGTGTTTTACACATCCTGATTGGTACTTACGAACTGTTAAATTTCCGGAATTTAAGTGGTCAAGCATCTCGGCGCGGTCTGGATATCCACTTTCCGCGCTATTTGTACCAAAATGAACAAGACCGTTTGGATTTTCAGGCAGCGTTATTGGCACTCCTGAAGCAAGTACCTCTTGATATTAATATTCCCGAATTAATGCAGCATTGGCTTTACTTCTATGAACATTCTATTGGCTGTCTTGGAGTCCTAAAAGACTGGCTTATCCGAACTGTAGCGGCGGTATTAGATGATGGAAATAAAGCTTTAACTTTAAAACAATTACACGAACATACCCTAACGCTAGCGCAGTGTGAACGCATGGCAATAGAAGCAACTGAGGGCGAACAAAAACTTAGTTATATGGAGAGCCGCCGCGAACACTTATGGCATTTGCTACAAATAGGAATGGGTTCAACGGATGTACCGACTAATGCAGTCACTCCTGAAACTCCGTTGGTCGGTAGTGAAATCACTTCATCGAAAACAGAGTCACCACCTAAAACAAAGCGGACTCGGAAAAAGCCAAACGTACCTGCACCACAAGAATTTACGACCACAACAGCAAACGAGATCCCCGTAGAGCCAGCCCCGAAGAAAAAGCAGACTCGTAAGAAAACTACATCTACTCAAACACTTGAAATTACTGAAACGCCACTTAGTAATTCCAGTGCTGACCTTCAGGCGATAACCCCGGACACGCAACAGCAAACAGATAAGAGCCGCGAGAAGAAGTCAGGCACACGGGTTGGACAACGCAAACCCAAGCGAGACACTGTTGGGCATGAATCACAGTCAACGACATAAGAATGATAATCATCAGGTGGGGGAAGAAGCTGCCGACGGCAGCTTCTTCCCATTCTCTTTATTAATGAGACAGGGGTGAGCAAAGCTCACCCCTGTCTCCCCCCAACTATACGATTATCATTCTTACAACTCATAATTAAAGTATGAAGTATATCTTGGTTCTTGGCAACTTTTGGTGATCT
>NZ_JAYGHD010000231.1:0-3178 GCF_034932245.1 Nostoc sp. UHCC 0251 | reverse complement strand
TTTGTGAATGCAAGTCATTAAAAGACCAAATGAATTGAGTGGTCAAGCTAATAAGGGCTAACGGTGGATACCTAGGCACACAGAGGCGACGAAGGACGTGGTTACCGACGATATGCTCCGGGGAGTTGGAAGCAAACATTGAGCCGGAGATTTCCGAATGGGGCAACCCTATATACTACCTGCTGAATATATAGGCAGGAGAGAGCCAACCCAGCGAATTGAAACATCTTAGTAGCTGGAGGAAGAGAAATCAATTAAGAGATTCCCTAAGTAGTGGTGAGCGAAAGGGGAAGAGCCTAAACCAATTGGTTTACCGATTGGGGTAGTGGGACAGCGATATCGAATCTGGCGGTTAAACGAAGCAGCTAAATACTGCACCAAAGAAGGTGAAAGTCCTGTAGTTGAAAACTCAAGGATAGTAGCTGAATCCCGAGTAGCATGGGGCACGAGGAATCCCATGTGAATCAGCGAGGACCACCTCGTAAGGCTAAATACTACTGTGTGACCGATAGTGAACCAGTACCGCGAGGGAAAGGTGAAAAGAACCCCGGAAGGGGAGTGAAATAGAACATGAAACCGTTAGCTTACAAGCAGTGGGAGGACTATTTAAAAGTCTGACCGCGTGCCTGTTGAAGAATGAGCCGGCGACTTATAGGCACTGGTAGGTTAAAGCGAGAATGCTGGAGCCAAAGGGAAACCGAGTCTGAAAAGGGCGATAATCAGTGTTTATAGACCCGAACCCTGGTGATCTAACCATGGCCAGGATGAAGCTTGGGTAACACCAAGTGGAGGTCCGCACCGACTGATGTTGAAAAATCAGCGGATGAGTTGTGGTTAGGGGTGAAATGCCAATCGAACCAGGAGCTAGCTGGTTCTCCCCGAAATGTGTTTAGGCGCAGCGGTAATGATTATATCTGGGGGGTAAAGCACTGTTTCGGTGCGGGCTGGGAGACCGGTACCAAATCGAGACAAACTCTGAATACCCAGAGCACACATTGCCAGTGAGACAGTGGGGGATAAGCTTCATTGTCAAGAGGGAAACAGCCCAGACCACCAGCTAAGGTCCCCAAATCATCGCTAAGTGATAAAGGAGGTGAGAGTGCACAGACAACTAGGAGGTTTGCCTAGAAGCAGCCACCCTTGAAAGAGTGCGTAATAGCTC
The DNA here is from genome assembly GCF_034932245.1 of Nostoc sp. UHCC 0251. Lineage (NCBI taxonomy): Bacteria > Bacillati > Cyanobacteriota > Cyanophyceae > Nostocales > Nostocaceae > Nostoc > Nostoc sp. UHCC 0251. The sequence continues at coordinate 2,016 of NZ_JAYGHD010000231.1, read as the reverse complement.
ACTAGTCAAGCGCTCTCGCGCCGAAAATGAACGGGGCTAAGCGATGTACCGAAGCTGTGGGATTAATTTAGGTTAATCGGTAGGGGAGCGTTCCGTCGTAGGTAGAAGCAGTAGCGGCAAGCAGCTGTGGACGAAACGGAAGTGAGAATGTCGGCTTGAGTAGCGCAAACATTGGTGAGAATCCAATGCCCCGAAACCCTAAGGTTTCCTCCGCCAGGTTCGTCCCCGGAGGGTTAGTCAGGGCCTAAGGCGAGGCCGAACGGCGTAGTCGATGGACAACGGGTTAAAATTCCCGTACTGATTGTAGGTTGTGCAGAGGGACGGAGAAGATGAGTGTCAGCCGGATGTTGGTTACCGGTTCAAGCGTCAAGATGTTGAGAGACGGCGAAAACGTTTCGAGTTGAGGCGTGAGTACGACCCGCTACGGCGGGGAAGTGGCATAGTCTAGCTTCCAAGAAAAGCTCTAAACACGTTAACTTACAGTTACCTGTACCCGAAACCGACACAGGTAGGGAGGTTGAGAATACCAAGGGGCGCGAGATAACTCTCTCTAAGGAACTCGGCAAAATGGCCCCGTAACTTCGGAAGAAGGGGTGCCCACCTAAGACGTGGGTCGCAGTGAAGAGATCCAGGCGACTGTTTACCAAAAACACAGGTCTCCGCAAAGTCGTAAAGACGCAGTATGGGGGCTGACGCCTGCCCAGTGCCGGAAGGTTAAGGAAGTTGGTCAGGGGGCAACCTTGAAGCTAGCGACCGAAGCCCCGGTGAACGGCGGCCGTAACTATAACGGTCCTAAGGTAGCGAAATTCCTTGTCGGGTAAGTTCCGACCCGCACGAAAGGCGTAACGATCTGGATGGTGTCTCAGAGAGAGACTCGGCGAAATAGGAATGTCTGTGAAGATACGGACTGCCTGCACCTGGACAGAAAGACCCTATGAAGCTTTACTGTAGCCTGGAATTGTGTTCGGGCTTGGCTTGCGCAGGATAGGTGGGAGGCGATGAAGTATTCCTTGTGGGGAGTATGGAGCCAACGGTGAGATACCACTCTGGCGAAGCTAGAATTCTAACCCATGACCATTATCTGGTCAGGGAACAGTTTCAGGTGGGCAGTTTGACTGGGGCGGTCGCCTCCTAAAAGGTAACGGAGGCGCGCAAAGGTTCCCTCAGCACGCTTGGAAACCGTGCGGCGAGTGTAAAGGCATAAAGGGAGCTTGACTGCAAGACTGACAAGTCGAGCAGGTACGAAAGTAGGCCTTAGTGATCCGACGGCGCAGAGTGGAATGGCCGTCGCTCAACGGATAAAAGTTACTCTAGGGATAACAGGCTGATCTCCCCCAAGAGTCCACATCGACGGGGAGGTTTGGCACCTCGATGTCGGCTCATCGCAACCTGGGGCGGAAGTACGTCCCAAGGGTTGGGCTGTTCGCCCATTAAAGCGGTACGTGAGCTGGGTTCAGAACGTCGTGAGACAGTTCGGTCCATATCCGGTGCAGGCGTAAGAGCATTGAGAGGAGTCCTCCTTAGTACGAGAGGACCGGGAGGAACGCACCGCTGGTGTACCAGTTATCGTGCCAACGGTAAACGCTGGGTAGCCAAGTGCGGAGCGGATAACCGCTGAAAGCATCTAAGTGGGAAGCCCACCTCAAGATGAGTGCTCTCACCACGTAAGTGGGTAAGGTCACGGGAAGAACACCCGTTCTTAGGCGGTAGGTGGAAGTGCAGCAATGTATGTAGCCGAGCCGTGCTAACAGACCGAGGGCTTGACCTCATAACTCATTTGGTTTCGCGTTACTTGCAGTCTTCAGGGTTTTGTCAGTGCTGAGTTCAAAGTTCTCAGTGCTGAGTTAAATAAATACTCAGCACTCAGCACTCAGCACTCACTACTCTCAAAGTTTTCCTGGTGTCTATTGCGCGGTGGAACCACACTGAACCCTTCCCGAACTCAGAGGTGAAACGCTGCTGCGGCCACGATAGTTTAGGGGTAGCCCTACGCAAAAATAGCTCGATGCCAGGTTT
>NZ_JAYGHD010000230.1:0-3263 GCF_034932245.1 Nostoc sp. UHCC 0251 | reverse complement strand
TGTATGAAAAATATCACTGAAAAACTCACAAAGTCAACACCCTAGGCAGAGCCTCCATGAGGAGCATTCCCATGCAGAGCATGGGAACGAGATAAAACGAGATAACAATGAGAAATTGATCTTTTTTCGACTTGTGTATACACCGTAGCTTTTTTAAGGGGGGTTAGGGGGGATCAACAAGTGCCTACAATCACAGCTAACTACTTTTCAAACATCCTCTGAGAATGTGCCAGCAAATTTGCGGTAAGCCCTAGATTGTAAAAACGGCGATTTATCGCGTCTCTTGCCTTAATTACGCCGACTTACTTAAATCAGTTGAGAGGATCAAAACGATTTACTATAATTGATACTCCAATCATTGGCAATCCTATAAGGAAGCAAATTAACCATTGATTAAAATTCAGGGGAGCAGTAGAAAATAAGCTATTCATTAAGTTCCACTGACTAAAAATAATCTGCAAAACTATGGTAGTAGCGATACCAATTCCCATTGCTGAGGCATCACTAAATGTCTGTCTGACTCCCCGAATCGTATTAACTAGAGCAATTCCTAATTGACTAATACTTAAAAGATAAAAAATTCTTCCGGCGACTAAAGCCTGAATTGCCATTGTTCGGGCTAAATCGATATTTCCTGTAGTTTGTCGTATCCATTCAAATACACCAAAAATCAAAATCCAGTTAAAGAGAGAAACTGTCAGAATCCGCTTGACTAAACTTTTAGAAAGTAATGGTTCGCGGGGGCTGCGTGGTGATTGTTCCATTACCCGTTCAGATTTTGGCTCAAAGGCTAAGGGTACAGTCATGGCAATGGAATTAACCATATTTAGCCACAAAACTTGTAAAGATAAAATGGGCAATTCTCTGGCAAATAATACACTAATCAAAATCGTCATCGATTCGCCACCATTAACGGGTAGGATAAAGGCGATCGCTTTGAGCAAATTTCGATAAACAGTCCGCCCTTCCTCAACGGCGGCTTCTATTGAAGCGAAGTTATCATCAGTCAAAATCATATCTGAGGCTTCTTTGGCTACCTCCGTACCAGCACCTCCCATTGCAATACCAATATCTGCTTGTTTCAAGGCTGGTGCATCATTGACACCATCCCCAGTCATGGCAACAACCTCTCCTTTAGATTGGAGGGCTTCAACGATGCGGAGTTTCTGTTCTGGTGCAACACGGGCGAATACTGCCCCATCTTCTATCGCTGTAGCCAGTTCTGATTGCTCCATTTGAGCCAGTTCACTGCCTGTAAAAGCGAGAACTTTGCCATTTTTATTAAAGCCCATACTTTGAGCGATCGCTCTTGCAGTTACAGCATGATCGCCTGTAATCATTTTGACTTGAATCCCCGCATTTTGACAGGCTTCTACAGCCTTGATAGCCTCGCTTCTGGGTGGATCGATCATCCCTTGCAATCCCAAGAAAACCAAATCCTTTTCGATATCTGCATGATCGAGTGAATCTTGAGCATGGGATACAGATTTATTCGCAAAAGCTAGCACCCGTAAACCAAGATTCGCCATAATATCAACTTCTTGATGTATGGTTTCTGCATCTAGAGAGGTAAGGTTTCCTTCAGCATTTAACATCTGCTGACAACGTTTCAGAATTGCCTCTACCGAACCTTTAACGTAAATAGTTTTAACTCGTGAAGAATTTTCTCTGCTCGCATTTTCATGCAAAGTTGCCATATATTGAAACTCAGACTCAAATGGAATGACATCTAGTCTGGGCATTTGGGCTTCTAAGTTATTGCGATGCAGTCCAACTTTATCAGCAACGGCTATCAATGCTCCCTCTGTCGGATCGCCAAAAACCTGCCATTGTCCTTCCTTTTGTTCTAGATAGGAGTCATTACATAACAAACCTGCTTTGAGACATTCTGCTAAAGCCGGGAGATTCTGCCAATCTATTGGCTGTTCATCTAATAAAATTTCTCCTTCTGGTGCATATCCTGTGCCAGTGGCTGTATATTGTTCACCACCGACATAAATTGCTTGTACAGTCATCTGGTTTTCGGTTAGCGTCCCAGTTTTATCAGAGCAGATAACTGTAGCACCGCCAAGAGTTTCCACTGCTGGTAATTTGCGAACGATCGCATTTCGCCGCGCCATCCGCGAAACCCCGATTGCTAGTGTCACAGTTACTACAGCAGGCAATCCTTCAGGAATCGCACTCACAGCAAAGGCAACAGCCGCTTCAAACATTTCTGCCCAGGTATTGCCGTATCCCAACCCGACTGCAAATGTCAACGCCGCGATGCCGAGAATGATGTACAGCAAGGTACGGCTAAATTTATCAAATTTTCGAGTTAAGGGAGTTTTCAGGCTCGTTCCTTGCTCAATAAGTTGGGAAATGCGCCCGGTTTCTGTGGCTTCTCCAATGGCCACCACAATCCCACTACCAGTACCAAAGGTAACAAAGCTACCAGCATAAGCCATGTTGAGGCGTTCAGCTAGGGCTGCATCTGCATTCAATGGTTGTGTATTTTTTTCGGTAGCGACTGACTCACCTGTAAGCGCTGATTCATTCACTTGCAGATTTCGGGATTTGATCAGACGTAAATCGGCTGGTACTTTATCGCCAGAAGTGAGTAGTACCAAATCCCCAGGTACTAACTCCGTTGAGGGAACTTGTACCTTTTGACCGTTGCGAAGGATAGTTGCATTAGTTTGGACTGAAGAAGCTAAGGCTGCGATCGCACTTTCGGCTTTCGATTCTTGAATAAAACCGATAATCGCATTAATTAAGGTTACACCCCAAATTACCCCAGCATTTACCCATTGTCCGATTAAGGCTTTGATTGCACCCGCAATCAGCAAAATGTACAGTAACGGTTGGTTAAATTGCAACAAAAACCTTAATGCCGGGCTGGTTCCACGTTTGCCCTTAAGTTCATTAGCACCAAAACGTTCTTGCCGTTTTACCACTTCATCCGAAGTTAAACCTGTTTCTAAATTTGCGTCTAAATGTTGAGCTACCTTAGATGCAGGTAAATTGTGCCATTCATGTGGCTGGATGATTTTTTCAGATGTTGCTGTCATTTTGTTTACACCAAGATTAATTATTAGCTATTTGGTGATTAGCTGATCAGCAAAATTATGAACAATAAATGTGATGGAAATATGAGCGAAATGCAGCGTTGCATTGTTTGCAGTAATTTGGAGCAGATGTAAGAGTATCTCAACCTGACAATTCAGGTCATCTGGAAAACCTCTCTCTAAATCTCTCTCCTAAAAGGAGAGAGACTTTGAATT
>NZ_JAYGHD010000229.1:0-3288 GCF_034932245.1 Nostoc sp. UHCC 0251 | reverse complement strand
GGCATTGGGCATTGGGCATGGGGCATGGGGCATTGGGCATGGGGCATGGGGCATTGGGCATTGAGCATTAGTTATTAGTTATTCTTTCTCCCCCTGCTTCCCCTGCTCCCTCATCCCCCTCATCCCCCCACTCCCTACTCCCTACTCCCCACTAGATATATGAAAACGTCAAAATAGAAGACACAGGCTTTGTACAAAAAGCCTTGCCTTAATTAAGGAGTTTATTATCAGTGGTATTACAAGTACAAACAAGTGCCTACGAAGCTAAAACCCAAGAAATTGCTAAACAACTTCTAGCAGCAACGCAGGAAAATCGTTCGTTTTTTTCTTCCCTGCGGGATCAAATGCGCTGGGATGATAAATTACTAGCTTGGGCGATGAGTAATCCTGGGTTGCGGGTGCAATTATTTCGCTTTATAGATACACTACCTGCTTTGCACAGCAAATCAGAGATTGCCTCACATTTACAAGAATATTTAGGCGATGAGTCTGTAGAATTACCGTCAGCTTTGAAGGGGATGCTAAACTTTGCTAACCCCGACTCGATGCCAGGACAAGTTGCTGCTACAACCGTTGGGACAGCGGTTGAGACTCTTGCTCATAAATATATTTCTGGGGAAAATATTAAGCAAGTCATCAAAACAGTTGAACGACTGCGAAAAGAAAAAATGGCTTTCACCATCGACTTACTTGGTGAAGCAGTAATTACCGAAGCCGAAGCGCAGTCTTATCTAGAACGCTATCTAGAATTAATGCAACAATTGGTAGAAGCATCGAAGAATTGGACAGCTATCCCGGCTATTGATGAGGCTGATGGCGAACCCATACCAAAAGTTCAGGTTTCTGTTAAATTAACAGCGTTTTATTCCCAATTTGACCCATTAGATGCTAAAGGTAGTGAGGAGCGAGTTAGCGATCGCATTCGGATTCTCTTACGTCGTGCCAAAGAGTTGGGTGCAGCTGTCCATTTTGATATGGAACAGTATGCCTATAAAGACATAACTCTTAGTATTCTGAAAAAACTGCTCTTAGAAGAAGAGTTTCGGCAACGCACAGATATTGGTATGACAATACAAGCATATCTGCGTGATAGCGAGCAAGATACCAAAGACCTAATTTCTTGGTTGAAAGAACGTGGTTATCCCCTGACAATCCGCTTGGTGAAAGGCGCATATTGGGATCAAGAAACTATCAAAGCAGCGCAGAAGCATTGGCCACAGCCAGTTTATAACGACAAAGCGGCAACTGATGCTAACTTTGAAACCATCACTCAGTTGTTGCTAGAAAATCATCAATATGTGTATTCTGCCATTGGTAGCCATAACGTGCGATCGCACTCTCGCGCCATTGCCATCGCTGAAAGTTTAAATGTCCCCCGCCGTCGCTTTGAATTGCAAGTCCTCTACGGTATGGGTGATAAAGTTGCAAAGGCATTGGTTGACAAGGGTTATCGAGTCAGAGTTTACTGTCCCTACGGTGAATTATTACCTGGAATGGCGTATTTAATTCGTCGGCTGTTGGAAAATACAGCTAATAGTTCTTTTTTACGCCAAAATCTCGAAAATCGACCAATTGAAGAGTTATTAGCGCCGCCAGTTGTAAAAGACGCAGAAAATTTCCCCCCGTCCTCCCATCCCGTCGTTCCCCTCTCCTCTTCCTTCCTGGGTGCGGCTGATACCGATTACGCCGAGGAAGAGACGAGAAGAAAATCTGCTCAAGCTTTCCAAAGCGTTCGCCAACAGTTGGGTAAAACTTATTTACCCCTAATTAATGGCGAGTATGTTAATACACCAGAATTTGTTGATTCTTTTAATCCTTCTAATTTTAGTGAAGTAGTTGGTAAAGTAGGCTTAATCAGCGTTGAACAAGCTGAACAGGCGATGCAAACTGCTAAAGCTGCGTTTCCTGGATGGAAAAAAACACCAGCTAAACAACGCGCTGATATTTTGCGAAAAGCCGGTGATTTGATGGAACTCCGCCGCGCCGAACTTTCAGCTTGGATAGTTTTGGAAGTTGGGAAACCAGTTAAAGAAGCTGATGGAGAGGTTTCGGAAGCGATAGATTTCTGTCGTTACTACGCTGATGAGATAGAACGGTTAGACAAAGGTGTGAATTATGACATACCCGGCGAAACTAATCGTTATATATACCAGCCACGCGGTATTGCTGTAGTGATTTCTCCCTGGAATTTCCCGCTAGCGATCGCTTGTGGAATGACTGTTGCAGCCTTGGTTTCAGGCAACTGTACTCTCCTGAAACCTGCTGAAACATCTTCTGTCATTACGGCAAAACTCACAGAAATCCTGATCGAGGCTGGTTTCCCTAAAGGTGTATTTCAATACGTTCCTGGGAAAGGTTCGCAAGTCGGCGCTTATTTGGTAAATCATCCAGATACTCATGTAATTGCTTTTACGGGTTCCCAAGAAGTCGGCTGTCGAATTTACGCAGAAGCGGCAATCTTAAAACCCGGACAAAAGCACATGAAACGGGTGATTGCTGAAATGGGTGGCAAAAATGCCATTATTGTCGATGAAAGTGCTGATTTAGACCAAGCAGTTGTGGGAGTAGTGCAGTCAGCATTTGGTTACAGTGGCCAAAAATGTTCTGCCGCCTCCAGGGTGATTGTGCTGCAACCGATTTATGATGCCTTTGTGCAACGATTGGTAGAAGCGACAAAATCTTTGAACATTGGGGAAGCAGAGTTACCAAGTACACAAGTTGGGCCAGTAATTGATGCCAATGCACGCGATCGCATCCGCGAGTATATTGAGAAGGGTAAGGCAGAAGCAGAAGTGGCGTTGGAATTACCAGCACCCGAACAAGGATATTTTATCGGGCCTGTCATCTTTAGTGAAGTATCGCCAAATGCGGTAATTTCCCAGGAAGAAATTTTTGGCCCTGTGCTGGCGGTAATTCGGGTGAAAGATTTCCAGGAAGCGTTAGCAGTCGCCAACGGTACTAACTACGCCTTAACTGGCGGACTTTATTCTAGAACACCTTCGCACATTCAGCAGGCGCAGACAGAATTTGAAGTCGGCAATTTGTACATCAACCGCAATATTACCGGAGCGATCGTTGGACGGCAACCCTTTGGTGGATTCAAACTTTCTGGTGTTGGTTCTAAAGCCGGAGGCCCTGATTACCTTCTGCAATTCCTCGAACCACGCGCGGTAACGGAAAATATTCAGCGTCAAGGTTTTGCACCAATTGAAGGGGCAGATTAAAACAATTCGCAATTCGCAATTCGCAATTCGCAATTCGCAATGACGCTCCTACGTCGCTAACGCA
>NZ_JAYGHD010000228.1:0-3293 GCF_034932245.1 Nostoc sp. UHCC 0251 | reverse complement strand
ATGGTTTACTTGCTGTCTGATTAGGTGTTTCTTCCAAAAGTGGATGCTCCCATTAGATAAAGGAACTTTACGAGCAATTATTAGACAGGTTGGCCTGAGTGTTGATGGGTTTATCGAGTTGCTATAAGTGAAAAACTGGGTGCGATCGCTATTTTAAAACGTTACAATAAACAAGTGCAATCGCTATTAAATAAAGCTTCAAAACTAAGGTTGAATCGGCACAAATTCATATTTATCAGTGCCAGGTATTTGTTGAACTTTGACTAAGAATATTTTATTGTTTATGCGATCGCCTGATGGTAAAAACTGAATCTTTCCCGTTGCACCATCGACTGAAAAACCCGGACTATGCAACACATTTTGTAATTCATCGCGTCTGTTGGTTCGTTGTAAACCTGCGATGATCGCCAAGGTTGCATCATAAGCCGTAGCTGTTCGCCAATTCACAGTTGCACCCCAAAGCTTTTGGGCTTTTTGCGGAAAGATGTTATTAGGAAATGCTGCGGGATACCAAGGTGCAGAGATTATCAGTCCGTTGATACCTCTGCCCTCCTTTAAGGTTTCGTTAGTGAAAAGTGTAGGACTACCAAATACAGTCAACTGCCCTTGATTAGATTGTGCCACCGCTAGACCTTGCTTTATTTTGTCTATATAAAGACCTAACACTAGGGCATTAGCACCGCTACGTACAGCTTGAGAAATGACAACACTAGGGTTAAAGTCACGGGCAGAAATATCGCACTCTGTAGAATTAATCTGACCGCCAGCAGCTTTTATCGCTTTAACAAACTCATCGTTAAACGACTGATTATCTATCCCTTGGTAATCAACACAGATAAGAAAATTGGTTTTACCCGCTATTTTAATGGCGTAATTAGAGACGCTATCTGCTATGGATTTAACACTAGGAGCAGTGCGGAAGATATAATTGCCAACCCTGTCAAGGTTTTGGGCATAACTGGTGGGAGAGATCATCACTAACCCGTCTTTTTGATAGACTGAGGCTGCTGAGAGAGAAGCATTACTAGAATTATGTCCCACGACAGCTAAGATGTTGGTATCTTTGCCAAACCGAGTGGCAAGTTGTACAGCTTCACTTGGATCGTTATCATCATTAGCGATCGCCACCTCTAAAACTTTACCATTGATACCGCCACTGCTATTCACCTCATCTTGAGCTTGAGCCACACCGCGTAGCATCTCTTTTGCTACATTTGGATTTGTCCCAATAGGTACACTCACAGCAATTTTGAGGCGATCTCCTTTCTGACGAGCCTTAGCATTATTCAAGTAAATCAATGCTTCTGGGTCTGTGCTGTTAGCTTTGCGATATAAATTTAGCTTATCAATAGCAAGCTGACACTTACTCTCTAAAAATGCTTGAACTCCAGCTTCTTTATCTGAGTTTGTATCTTGTTTTAATAAAATTTCTTCACCCAAGCTAATTCTGTCATTCAAACTATACGTATCTTTAGCACATAAGTCTATTTGAGTCTCAACTCTCGTTTGAGGCGTATTTCGGGTTCTGGGCAGTAAAAAGTAGACTAAAATACCGCCAAGAAATACTCCAGTGATGCTGGTTCCCACATATTGTAGAAAATTGCTATTTTGGAGACGTGAAGATAGAAAAACTACTGGAGGTGCGATCAGTGGCTGTTCCGCAATTATCGGAGCTTCAATTAGAGCTATATCTTCATCTCTAAGTCCCAACGCTTGTTGAAGACGTTTCAAATCCGCCGCAGTTCTCTCGCTAAGAGGAAACCCCTGTCTAATTTCGTCGCGAAATGCTAGCCCGTATCGCTGCAATTTTTTCTTTTTGTCTTCGATAGGTGCTAAAACCAGAGTTTCAATTGCAGCAGCCTGTTCAGGTGATAGTTCCAGCCTTTCTTGTAAACCTTCCAAAGCAGCACGACCAGCAACAGAAATTTCATCGTTACCACTTTCTACCCAATAATCAACTTCTCGACGATATTTGAGTTCAGGATCGTCAATAGGTGCTTTGGCAAGGTTGATTTTATAACCTTCCTTGACAGCATATATTTCTGGTTTCATTGCAGGGGCAGCTTCTTGAACCTTACTTTTGGCATACTCATGCAATTCATCAACAGAAATCCAACCATCTTCATCTCGATCTGCTGCACCAGTCTCCAGCCCTTCAACTATGTAGCGGGTGTAAGTTGAGGTATCTGCTCCTTGCTCTATAAAGGAAAGTTGGGTTGAGGTCGAAGATGTGAGAACAGCCCGCCCTTCTCCACCCAATTGGTTCTTGACATCCACAAAACCTTCATCTTTCGCTGCCATACCTTCAGCAAATGCACCACTCAAGCAACAATCGAGAATCACTACCTCGCGTTTAGAGCGGCTATTGCTCATGACTTCGTGCACAAAGCTAGCCGGTACTGTTGTTGCCCTAACTGGTACTCCTTTGTCAGTTTTGCGAGTGTTGCGAGCTGCAAAGTAAAGCTTACCTCTCTCATCTTTAATGCCATGTCCAGAGAAAAACAGCAGCAAGAGATCATCTTTTTGACGACCATCAAACAAAGTTTCAATGGCTACCGCCATCTCATGTTGTTGAGGATTTATCAGTACTTTTACATCATCAAAACCACCAATTTCTGGGTTCTGTAAAACTCTCTGCATTGCTTCAACATCTTTTCCTGTTGCCAACAATGGGATAAAACCAGGTTCATATTCACTGACTGCAATTAAAAGTGCTAATTTCGCCATCTCGCTATTCTTCCTTGATCGTGGAATTTCTTAGTTGCCTGCGATAAACTTTTGAGCTTGTTCGATGGCGGCGTTTAACTCTTCCTGACTGCTAGCTTTCACCTTGAGCTTCTTACCGTTAGCCTCAACTTCCAGTTCAATGGTTTTGTTGCCCAAGCGATCGCCTAAAAATCCCAGTAATTTCTTAAAATTGGCAAGGCTCACCTCTGCCTGCAACACACCCACTAAAAAACCGCCAACAGACTTGGCTCCTTCAGGTATTTCTGTAGCTGCTACAAGTTCAGCACTTTCTACATCTAAGTCTTTGATTTCTCGCAGCAAATTCCGCGCTTCTCGTTCTTGCTCCTCTGCATCTAAATCTTGATTAGCAAGAGCGATCGTTAACTTGATGTTAGATTCAGAACTCATTTTTTACCCTTTGCGGTTTTAAGCAGTTGACTGTCAACTATATTTCCGTGATTTCTCTATTGACATCATATCCGCTATGTAAATTTTCTGAAACTTCTTCAAGATTTTGTAACTGCCCAGGTAGGAAAGTCAGGGATATTCCCGTGAGGGAGGAAAGA
>NZ_JAYGHD010000227.1:0-3351 GCF_034932245.1 Nostoc sp. UHCC 0251 | reverse complement strand
CCTCTTGCCTATTACCTCTTGCCTATTACCTCTTGCCTATTACCTCTTGCCTATTACCTCTTGCCTATTGCCTCTTGCCTCTTGCCTACCTACGCAAATCATTTCAGAAATCAAAGACGCTCGATAGCGCAGCGTTAGCGACGCAGGAGCGTCTGACTCGCTACCGCTTCGCTATCGGATTCCTATAGTATCGAGTATGCAGGTGCGTGTTCCAAAATTAGGCTCAGTAGGCTAGTCAAATACGCAAGAATTAGTTTTTGAAAGCTCCAGCTTCAGCCGTGAAGCCCGATAGAGTTCTTGACGCCATCTTCTATAATTAATAAAACCTGCACACCTAATTCTAGGCATGAGACTGTGACCGAATCAGGAAGTTACAAAGATACTGTAAACCTACCCAAGACTAACTTTGAGATGCGGGCAAACGCCATCAAGCGTGAGCCTGAAATCCAAAAATTTTGGGAAGAAAATAAAATTTACGATCGCCTCTCCGAAAATAACCCCGGCGAATTATTTATACTGCACGATGGGCCTCCCTACGCTAATGGCTCACTCCATATTGGTCATGCCTTAAATAAAATTCTCAAAGATATTATTAATCGCTACCAACTGCTACAAGGGCGTAAAGTTCGCTACGTCCCTGGTTGGGATTGTCACGGTTTGCCAATTGAGTTAAAAGTTTTGCAGAACATGAAGTCAGCAGAACGGCAAAACTTAACATCTTTACAACTGCGGCAGAAAGCGGAAGAATTTGCCTTAGCTACGGTAAACGATCAGCGCCAAAATTTTAAACGCTACGGTATTTGGGGTGATTGGAACCACCCTTATCTAACTCTGAAGCCTGCTTATGAAGCGGCTCAAATTGGCGTGTTTGGTCAGATGTTCTTAAAAGGCTACATCTATCGCGGTTTGAAGCCGGTTCACTGGAGTCCCAGCTCTAAAACTGCTTTGGCTGAAGCTGAGTTGGAATATCCTGAAGGTCACGTTTCCCGCAGTATCTATGCAGCTTTTGCAATCACAAGTTTGGCGGAAACTGTAAAACCACTGTTGGCGGAATATCTCTCAGATTTGGGTGTGGCTATTTGGACAACTACACCTTGGACAATTCCGGGAAATTTGGCTGTGGCGGTGAATGCAGATTTGAATTATGCAGTGGTGGAAGTTTCACCTTCAGAAACAAAACCACAAAGTAATTTTAAATATCTCATCGTTGCTGCTGATTTAGTAGAACGTTTATCTGCAACCTTGGGAGTTGAATTAACTGTAAAAGCCACGTTTAAGGGGAATGACTTAGAGCATACTACTTACCGTCATCCTCTATATGACCGCGAAAGTCCGATTGTCGTGGGCGGTGATTACATCACAACTGAGTCGGGTACTGGGTTAGTACATACTGCCCCCGGTCATGGTCAAGAAGATTACATTGTTGGTCAGCGCTACGGTTTACCCATCCTTGCGCCAGTGGATGACAACGGCAATTTTACCGAAGAAGCGGGACAATTTGCTGGGTTGAATGTGCTGGGTGATGGGAATCAGGCGGTGATTGATGCAATGGCTGCGGCTGGTTCCTTGTTGAAAGAAGAACCATATCCCCATAAATATCCTTATGATTGGCGGACGAAGAAGCCAACGATTTTCCGCGCGACTGAACAATGGTTTGCTTCCGTGGAAGGATTTAGAGAAGAAGCATTAAAGGCGATCGCCACGGTAAAATGGATTCCAGCCCAAGGTGAAAATCGCATCACGCCAATGGTGGCGGAACGTTCCGATTGGTGTATCTCTCGTCAACGCGCTTGGGGTGTACCCATTCCCGTTTTCTACGATGAAGCCACCGGGGAACCACTGCTGAATGAGGAAATTATCAACCACGCTCAAGCAATTATCGCTGAAAAAGGTTCTGATGCTTGGTGGGAATTATCCGTTGAGGAATTATTACCAGAATCCTATCGTAATAATGGTAAGTCTTACCGCAGAGGTACAGACACAATGGATGTATGGTTTGATTCTGGCTCATCTTGGGCATCTGTCGTCCAACAACGTCCAGAGTTACGCTACCCGGCTGATATATATTTGGAAGGTTCCGACCAACATCGCGGTTGGTTTCAGTCAAGCTTGCTCACCAGTGTAGCAGTGAATGACGTTGCGCCTTACAAAACTGTGCTAACTCACGGCTTTGCTTTGGACGAACAGGGCCGGAAGATGAGCAAGTCAGAAGGAAATGTAGTTGACCCAAATACAATCATTGAAGGTGGAAAAAATCAAAAAGTAGAACCGGCTTACGGTGCAGATGTCTTGAGATTGTGGGTATCATCGGTAGACTACTCCGGCGATGTCCGCATTGGTAAAAACATCATCAAGCAGATGAATGATGTCAGAGGCAAAATTCGCAATACAGCGCGGTTTTTGTTAGGTAGCTTGGATGATTTTGACCCGGAAAAAGATGCAGTTCCCTTCGAGGAATTGCCAGAACTTGACCGTTATATGCTGCACCGCATCACCGAGGTATTTGAGGAAGTAACGGAAGCCTTTGATAGTTTCCAGTTCTTCCGCTTTTTCCAAACTGTGCAGAATTTTTGCGTGGTAGATTTATCCAACTTTTATTTGGATGTGGCCAAAGATAGGCTGTACATCAGTGCAAAAGATGCTTTCCGCCGTCGCAGTTGTCAAACAGTGCTGAAAATAGCTTTAGATAATTTAGCACGAGCGATCGCACCAGTGTTATGCCACACTGCCGAAGACATCTGGCAATATCTCCCTTATAAAACACCTTACAAATCGGTGTTTGAGGCCGGTTGGATACAGGTTGAGGAAAAATGGCGTAATCCAGAATTGGCGGAATTTTGGACAGAGTTACGGAAGATTCGTGATAAGGTCAACAAAACTCTAGAAATATATCGATTGCAAAAAACAATCGGATCTTCTTTAGAAGCAAAAGTTGTAGTGCATATCTTTGATGAGAGATTGCGTCAACGTTTACAAGCTCTCAATCCTAATACTCACGGTTCAGTTGAAAAAAGTAACGGTGTAGATGAGTTACGTTATCTATTTTTAGCTTCTCAAGTAGAAGTGCCATCTGAACCCATTTTTGAGGAAGGAGATGATGCTGGCATATATATTCAGGTTTACAAAGCAGATGGTGAAAAATGCGATCGCTGTTGGAACTACTCTACTCATGTGGGAGAATCAGCAGAACATCCCCTAATTTGCGAACGATGCGTTGCAGCCTTAGCCGGAGAGTTTTAGTAAATATACGTGAGTTCAACTAATCTCCCTCTACCTTGAACTAAAGTTCAAGTCTTTCCAATACTTGTCGGTTAAGGGGAAAAGGGGAAGGGGAAAGGGGAAAGAAAAAAC
>NZ_JAYGHD010000226.1:0-3357 GCF_034932245.1 Nostoc sp. UHCC 0251 | reverse complement strand
TAGAACGAGCTTGGATCTCAAGGTCGCCTGCCGTCCCCGAACCAGTACTACTAACAGTCACTTCACCTCCATCCCGGATAATCATCTGCCCAGTTTCAACCTTCAAACTTCCCCCGCTACCTGTACCTTCTGGCGTCACCGCAGCGCTGATTTGACTTTTAAAGTTACCATTTGGTGATTTCCCAACCACTTCCACAGATTCCGCCGCACGAATTTGCAATTTACCTGCATTGCCCTGTCCAGCAGTAGCAACCGACACTATTGCACCACCTCTCACACTCAAGCGATCGGTTTCAATTGTTAAATCGCCACCTTTACCTCTGGGTAGAATAACTGTTTCGTCTGCGTCTATTTCAACACCTGCATTGATACCTGTAGCAAAAAGGTTATCAACAGGTGTATCAAATACTTCTACTTCAGAAGCACGAATTGTGAGATTACCAGCATCGCCTTGACCAAAAGTAGCGACTTGCACTTTGCCTCCATGACTGACACTCAAGCGTTTTGTCTCAATGGTCAAGTTACCACCGCGACCCTCACCTGTAATGTTTACCTGAGCGAATAAACCAGCCGGATTTTCAATATTAGGTCTAAACGATTTGATTTTTCCACTAATTTCCACTGAATCGGCAGCGCGAATAGTCAAATTTCCTGCAAAGCCTTTACCGAAAACACTGCTTCCCACTTGACTATCAATGACCTTCATGGTGACAGTTTCAATAGTTATATTGCCTGCATCTCCTGTGCCAAAAGTGTTAGTTGCTAATTGTCCTCTATTGGTCACAAAAAGAGAACCAGTGGTAATGTTGATGTTACCGCCTTTGCCAGAGGCATTATTTTCTACTCTGCTGAAGGCTCTACCATAATTATCAAAGGAAACTGTATCAGTAGCGTTAATAATCACACTGCCAGCATTCCCTGCTCCAAAAGTACTGGCAGATAGCTGTCCTTCTCGGACAATCAACTGATTGGTGTTGATTGCTAAATCTCCCGCTGTTCCTGTACTCCATGTTTGAGCCAACAAGCTGCTGGGAAAGGCATATAGACTATTACTATTAGTAGCAGTACCTATCAGTTGAACTGCTTGGGAGGCATTTACCGTCACAGTTTCTCCAGACCCACTACCGTTAGTTTGAGATGAAATCACAGCTCCATCTTGGATTAACAACTGATTGGTGTTAATCGTGATCTTTCCTGCTGGTCCTATGCCATAGGCGTCAGAACTTATATTGCTGGGATACCATCCATTAGGAAACTCTGGAAGAATAGCAGTACCGACTAGCTGCACTGATTCGGAAGCATTTACTGTTATACTCCCTCCAACCCCCTTACCTTCATTATCGGTTGTGATTCCGGCTCCATTTTGGATGAGTAACTGTCTAGTGTTAATCGTGATATCTCCGGCATCTCCCACTCCATTAGATGCAGCAAATATACCAGTAGAGCCGAAAGAAGGATTATCTGGAATGCCGATTATTTGCACTGATTCTGAAGCATTTACGGTCAAATTCCCCGCCACACCTTCACCAGAAGTAGAAACTGAGACTTGCCCCCCATCTTCGACAAGCAACCTAGAAGTATTAATCGTTAGCTTTCCTCCTTCTCCTGTCGCGCCAGAACTACTCTGAGTAAACAAGTCACTGCCAAACCGACCACTAACTGTGAGACCTGCCACTTGTACAGACTCTGAGGCATTTACTGTTAAATCTCCCGCCGCACCTGCATTGTATGTGCCAGATGAAATCTTTCCTCCTGCTAAGATTTCTAACTGCCTGGTGTTAATTGTCAGGTTTCCTGCATTTCCTGCCCCAGAAGTTTCAGCAAATAAACCACTGCGAATTCCAGTAGGTGATTCTCCAATGACTTGCACTGATTCTGAAGTATTTACACTTAATCCTTTGCCAGGTAATGCTCCTAAAGTGCTGGCTTCAATGTTGGAACCTCCACTGACTGTAACTCGTTTACCCCACACCTGAATAGCACCGCCACCTTCGTCACTAGTACTGACCAAGGCTTGATTGCTAAATGATATATCAGCTTTATCTACACCATCAGGAACAATCAAACTCAAATTATTACTATCTACATTCAGTCCGACTGTCCCCTCACCTGCAATTCCTGCCAATTCCACTCGCCCACCTGGAGCATTCAATTTACCTTCGTTGATGGCAATTTCTCCACCCACTAATAGCAAACTCCGACCATCTGGTACTCGTAGACCAAAGATATTATCTTCTGCTGGTGCAATTGATCTGTTTTCAATTCTGCCAGCCTGAAGTTGATTGAATAGCAAAGCGGAAGGATTAACTGTCAGTAATGGGGAAGGAGCCTGAGGATTAGTTGCACTAAATTCCAACCCATCGCCAAAGGCAAATGAATTCGCCGTAGTCCCTACAAACGAACCCGCCACATCTAGCCGTGCATTGTTCCCAAATAAAATTCCATTGGGATTGAGAAAAAACAAATTTGCGCCACCATCCACCCCTAGAGTGCCAAGAATATTAGAGACATTACTTCCTGTCACTCGTGTGAGAATATTGGATATTCCCGTGGGATTGGCAAAATAAACACGCTGCAACTCCCCCACATCGAATTCCTGGAAACTATGGAACAGGTTTGCACCATGAGTTACTCCGCCATCAATCCGGTCGGATGGAAGCCCTTTAATATTGACATTGGGAGTGATTATTGAAGAGTTATCACCCAATGTCCCATCAGAGATAATCTGCGCTAAGGCGGGATTTCCAGAACAAAATACAGTAATACTTAAAATTCCTAATAAACCTGAACGCCAATTCCTATCTCCACAGATTGCCATATCATAACCAGCCTCGCCTGCTCATTTCTTACCTGTGAATATGCAATCAATTTATTGATAAATTTTTCTCCCATTAATTTCATTTCAGCAGATATTTTGACTAGATGAGAGTGAAGTTTTTAAAACTTAAGGTTAGGTAATGGTTATCAAAAGAAAAAGTTACAAATCAGTAATCAGCCTAGCTTTACGGAGAAAGAATTGCAGCACGGCTTCTTCACGAAACATAATAAACTTGTTACCTAATAAGGTTTTTGGATTTTTTGAACCAGACAGGGCAATGGTTTCAGACACCAAGTTTTTATAAAGCAACAAGTTTAATATCAGCGCCACTGATTGTTTTTATAACTCTTGGGTTTTATAAAAATTCCTCCCCCGGCTTTTAGAGTAACGAATTATTGGCTACAGGACATGGCAGAGGGAATAGAAGAACTTTGTGCATATTGAGCCACAAGAATCACATCACCCTTAGCATCGACAATCCATTCTTGAGCCTCCACAATCTGATCAGCAGATTTGGTCATAGATGCAGTAGATAATTT
>NZ_JAYGHD010000225.1:0-3415 GCF_034932245.1 Nostoc sp. UHCC 0251 | reverse complement strand
CAGGGGAGCAGGGGAGCCGAGGAGAAGTTGCAGTAAGTTTTTCAGTTTTTCCCCTCTGCCTTTTATGCCCAATGCCCAATGCCCAATCCCCCATGACCCATACTATTAATTTTACGTTTTTATGTCTTTTCTTATAATTTTGTTAAGTAAATTAAATCTAACAGGCCATGGCCAGATATGATCGATTTCGGGTTTCCTAATTAAGTTATTGAATTTTTTAAGACAATTGGGAGGAGAAAAGGAAAAATGGACGCTTTGTTTAACGCTTTTACCAGTATAAATTGGGAAGTTATTTTCCAATTGCTGTCCGTGGGGCTAATTGTGATTGCTGGGCCAGTGGTAATCTTTTTGCTGGCATTTCGCAACGGCAACCTATAACAGTTCTGAGTGCTGAGTAGTGAGTCCTGAGTTGAAAAAATTGTTGAATTTAAGACTTATAACTCATAACTCAGCATTCAATACCGATAACGCCTGAAGGGCAGCTTGAATAATACTGTCATACTGTGGCTGAGAGACATCAACTTCTTTGGCGTTTTGACGATTAGTGCCCAGTAAACCGATCATATGTCCTGGCTGCATGGCTAAGACTTTACCTTCAGAATTTTTAATTCTTAATTCCGCTTCAATACCGTTTTTATAGAAACCACAAGTATAATGTCGCTGGTTGTATTCAAAAGTGGTACTTGATGCGGTAGGTGGTAAAACAAAAAATTGTTGAAGCTGAATTGGCAGTCTAACACCTATTAACTCTAGCTCGATAGTGGTGTTACCGTTAAAGTAATTTTCTCGCAGTTTGTAAGCGACATCCACTCGTGGCGGTAAGCGAAAATAGTCACCCCAACGCCAGGCGATCGCTTTAATTTTATATTCCTGATTATCAATAGTTTGGGCAATTGTCAGTTTAATATGACCCTTCCCGACGATTTTTTGCTCAACCACTTGAACATTAGGTGTCCAGAAAACTGGATCGGGGTTATCCATACCGCAGGGGTGGAGAGCATTAAGCTGTTGATAAAGCTGCTGATTGATGTGGTTGAGGTTGACTTCGGCATCAATTTTGAGTAGAGGCTTGAGATGCTGCGGTTCAAGACACTGGTTAGCAAACTCAATCAAACGCGATCGCACCATCTCTAAATTCTCTGCTGGTAGAGAGAATCCCCCGGCTGCTTTGTGTCCGCCAAATTTCCCTAGTAAATCGTGACAATATTCCAAAGCTTCAAACACATGAAACTCTGGAATTGAGCGTGCTGAACCGCGTATATGTCCCTCATCCTCATAAGTCCCGATAAACACGGGAACACCGTAGCGTTCTACCAAGCGGGAGGCGACAATGCCAATAACGCCGTGATGCCAATTGGGTTGAACAACAATTAATACACGATTTTGCTGTAGAGATGCAACAAATTCTGCTTCTACATAAGCGATCGCTTCTTGTTCAATTTGCTGACACATTTCCTGGCGACTGGAATTTATTTGTTCGCACTGCATGGCTCTTTCCAGCGCCACCCCCATATCATCTGTAGTCAGCAATTCAATCACAGTCTGGGGATTACCAATTCGACCGATAGCATTAATTCGTGGCCCCAGGCGAAACCCGATATCTTCAGGCTTGAGCGATTTTGGATTTTGGACTTTGGATTTTGGATTAGAAATTTCCTCCCCTGCTCCCCTGCTCCCCTGCTCCCCTGCTCTCTCCTCTCCCCTCGCCTGCACACCACCTACCTGAATTAACGCCTGTATTCCAGGTAAGTTGGATTTGGGTAAATGCTGTAAACCGCGTTTTACCCAACGGCGATTCACGCCAGTTAATGGGGCTAAATCTGCGATCGTCCCCAGCGTAAATAGTGCTAGCATCGGCTGGATCAAACCCTTAGTCTCCCCTAGCTGCTGTGCTAGAGACACTGCCAAAATGTAGGCGACACCAACACCAGCAACACCCCGATAAGGTGAGGATTCAGCTATCAGTTTAGGGTTGAGGATAGCGTTAGCTGGAGGTAATTTTTGGGGGATATCGTGATGATCAGTGATAATTACTGCAACACCAAGTTCTCTAGCTCTAGCAACTGGTTCAAACGCAGAGATGCCATTATCTACAGTCAGAATTAGCCCTACACCTTCGCTATGGAATTCTTCAACTATGCGTTTATTAATACCGTAGCCTTCGTGCATCCGGCTGGGAATAGCATAATCTACCTGTGCGCCTAAAGTGCGGAGACTACGCAAAAGTAGAGCCGTGCTGGTCATCCCATCAGCATCATAATCACCACAAATCGCAATTTTTGTTTGAGAAGCGATCGCATTTTGCAACAACTCCAAACTAATCGCCAAATCTGGGAAATCTTCCAACGGCGAAGGCAAAACTAAAGACTCAGGATTTAAAAATGCTTGTACCTGTTCTGGTGTTTCCATACCTCGATTAATCAACAACTGGCTGATAATCGGTGAAATATTTGTCAAAGCTGCCAGATTTTGGGCAAACTCCGGTTTTTGTGGATAAATTTGCCAGCGCTGATCGGGTAAGCGCCTGCGAGGTTTGGATAATTCAGATACAGGTCGGTCTAGCACAATATAAAGTTGGGAGTTAGGAGTACAGACGCGATTAATCGCGTCTGTACAAGAGTTATGAGTGTTGAATTTAAAGTTATTTCTTAACTCATAACTAATAACATTAATTTGCTATCTAAAACACGTTTATCTTGCCATCATCCATAATATATAAAGAGCGATCGCCAGGAGAGCGCCAAGTCGGACGGAGTTCCAGCCGCAATGTGCCAAAGTTAGGTTTCGAGACAATTGCTTGTAGTGATAAACCCGTTTCGCTCCAGAATATTAGAGATGTATTTGGTTCTGTACCCTCTATTTGTTCTAAATTTAATTTCTGCCCTGGACTCAAGGATATTGCACCAGTCCCAGAGGGTTTTTGGATTTTTATCAGGTTGGGTGTGCTATTTACAACTTCAACCCGGATGCTTTGCCCAGGCGTAAACTGAATTGGACGAGAACCACACTTAGAAGCACAGGTTCCAGCTAAAGTATTGCTAGGATTATTAATTGATGCAACTACAACGGTAGCTGCAACTAAAGCAAATGACAAAGGTTTAAACATAATACACAGTATAAGTACTAAAGTGAAATATTACTTCAATTTAGTAGTATTAAGCCTCAGCATATTTTCCTGAATTATTAAAGAAACGTGCGCCTCCGTTAAAGATTCACGTTAGAGAAGGGGAAGGAAGGCAAACGGTTCGGATAAGACTTTATCCGCCTTAACTACCCGTGGCAAGATTTGAGACAAATAATCTGTGTTTGGACATGAAATTCAAGGTGTGTTAACTGAGATCATCGTCTAATGAGCAGGGGGAGCAGGGGAAGCAGGGGAAGCAGGGGAAGTAAAGAGAAAATACTAATAACTTTT
>NZ_JAYGHD010000224.1:0-3425 GCF_034932245.1 Nostoc sp. UHCC 0251 | reverse complement strand
GTGGTTTTTAATCCTGCGCCGGTCTGAATCCCCGACTGATTTATTCTGACTCCTGAATTCTGAATTCTTCTTCAAAACCTTGTCTATTCGTCGTTGACGCCAAATTACTTAGACCAATCTAGAGACGAAATATGGCAGAATGCTTGCGAGTATTGACTGAATAATGTCACCATGAGTCTGCGTGATCTGAATCACAATGAAAACTTAATTTCAGTAAAACTTATTTTACTTTGTGAAAATTCTATGGTTAGAGGATTGAGAGTTAGTATGCTGCTATTGGCAGTTCTAGGAAATTTGGCATGGTCATTTAGTGCCAAGGCAAATTTTAACGGCAGACTCACTGTAAAAATTGATGGCTTGAAGAATAAAGAAGGGCAAATCTGCGCCAGTATATTTGCTAGCAGTGAAGGATTTCCTAGCGATCGCGATCGTGGGTTACAAAAGCAGTGTACCAAAATTACTAACACTCCCTTACCGATTACCTTTGAGAACTTGAAAGCAGGTAGTTACGCCGTTGCTGTCTTCCACGATCAAAATAATGACCTTACTCTCAATAGTAATGTTTTTGGTATACCAAACGAAGGCTTTGGATTTTCCAGCAACCCAGAAATTCGCACCAGAGCGCCCAAATTTAGCGAAGCAGCATTTTTGGTGGCAGGCCCGGACACTAATATCCAAATCCAATTGAAATATTTTTAAGTTTATTCTCGTGAATCTTTCTGTGAATCTTCTGGTAGACTTTGTTGTTCCGGCAAATCACGTATTCGATTCATCTGAGTTAAAGCATATCGTGCTGTTGCTTGCACTTCGGCATCTGGGTCTTCTAGTGCATGGCGCAGCATCTGACTCATTTGACCCATCATGTCATAAATACGCGTCAGGTCACGGATCGCATTTTGCCGCACTTGTGGATTTTCATCCTGGATTGAAATTGCTAGAGCACGGTTCATCGGTTTGAGTGTGCGGGTGCCAATTTCTGCCAAAGCTGCCAAAATTAAGCTGCTTTCTTGAGAATCGGCACCAATCATCAGGTCAACCATTGGCTGAATTGCTCGCGAGTCTCCATGCTGACCCAAACGCCAAATAGCCTTGCGTCGCTTCGTTGGGTCAGAACTGCGTAAATCTTGAATTAATTCGTCAACAATATTGAGTTTAGCAAGCCGGGAAGTTTTTTCTGGTAGCAGTAATTGTGTGGCGAGTAGTGGCGTAACTGTTTCTGTACTAGTTACAGTCTCTGGCGAGGGTGATATCATGGGGTTTTTGTTAGCTTCACTCAAACTTTTAGTCTCTGATATTTCGGATTTCACTTGTTTGACTTGACGAAACGATTTCAGCAGGTAAACAAGTGCGCCAATACTTCCTAAAATTCCAATAGCAGATACTAACCACCAGACAAAACCTCTCTCGATTGGTTCGGGCGTTGTAGTTGCTTTGGAAGTCGCAGCAGCAGAGGCAACAATTGGAGAAGTAATTATCGGCGAGGTGACAATCTGGTTTTTGGCAATCAAAGCTGCTTGCAGTTTTCCTCTAGTCGCCATACCAGCGAGGCCATCTACTTTTAAACCCTTTGCTTTCTGGAATTTAACTACAGCCATTTCCGTACTGGCGTTATATTGTCCATCTACCACGCCACTGTAGTATCCCAACTGCTTTAATTGGGTTTGTAATCTCTGCACATCTGATTTTCGACTACCATATCTCAAAACAGTCGGACTAGCAGCAAGTGTCGAACTAGCTTGTGCAAGTTCTAAAATTTCAGGTGTTAGGTTAGCTGTAGCTATGCTTGAGCGATTTGGGTAAAAACCCACACAAGAAAAACAGGTAAATATCAAAATTGAGGAACGGCATAGCCTCATATTGTAAGTGTCAGCCTAAACGTGCTTTTAAAGTCTTCGATACCACAATACCTTCGAGATTACCAAATGTTAACTTTCATTTTTTTATGAGGCATTGGGTATTAGTTATTATCCCTCATCTCCCTACTGAATTACAAATTAGGTAGCTTGCTTCTCGCCGTAGGCAAGTATTATGAATTATTTTAACGAGTTAGGGTGAAATTTCTCGTTCAGATTCTCTAACTGCTAGAGTTATGGGGTTTAATTTTTTAGCAGATGCTTCTAAAACTGGTTGCTGTATATTAGCTATCTCGCCAACAGTAACTGTGTCGTTTTGCCCTGCTAAAGTATCACGTTGGTTAATCAGATAGATGCTGATTAAAGTCAGCAAAACACCAACCCACTGCAACGGACTAAGGACTTCTGAGAGGAAAAGATTACCGAATAGTAGGGCAAAGACAGGTGTGAGGAAGGTGAGGGAACTCAGACTGGTGAGACTGCCACTAGAAGCAAAGTAGAAGAATAACCCGTAAGCGATCGCACTGCCAAATACAGTAGCATAACCCAAAGCCACTAAATCAGATGCTCCTAGATTCTCCCACTGCTGGGATTCGACAACTGATGAAACTCCCCATAGTGGCAATCCACCCAAAATCATGTGCCATCCCGTAGCAGTTACTGGGTCACAATGTCGGCAGACAAACCTAATCAATACTGTTCCTACTGCCATTGATAGGGCTGCTAACAGCATCAACCACTCGCCACTAGCAAACAAATCTTCCCAGTTGCCAATTGTAATATTTGCGCCTGAGTCGAGAAAATGTAAAATCCACTCATCAGGTAAGCCAATTAAACTAATTCCTGTGACTCCCAAACCTAGCCCCAGCCATCCCCAAAAACCGATGTGTTCTTGAAATAGCCACAACGACAGTAAGGCGACAGCCAAGGGTTGGGAATCAATCATTACAGACCCCAATCCAGCACTCGTTCTGACTAATCCTTCTGCCAGGAAGCCTTGAAAGAGTGTCCCATCTACGAGGGCAAATAAGGCAATCCACAGCCATGCAGCCCAACCTTTAGGCTGGGGTTTACCCATAAATGCTGCTGCAATCAGAATTAACATCCCCGCTGGTATCAGACGCACTCCCGCCATGAATAGCGGTGTGGTATGCGGTATCACTCCTTTCATGGCTACCATTGCCGTCCCCCATAGAAAAAAGGGGGCAATTAACAAAAGGGGGGCGAAGGGAAGTTTAGATGCACTGAGTTTCAGTTGCATGGATTTGCTGATGCCTTTGTTTAACAAGCGCAAAAATTGCTTTACCTAATTTTACCTAAATATGTAGTTTTGTGTTCGTATAGCATCTCAAACAGAAGGAATTACTACTCAGATGTAGCGAAGGTTACATGAGAGTAAGACTCAAAGCCTCTCTCCTTTTAGGAGCTACGGTGTACACACAAGTCTGAAATACTAGTTTGTCAAGGAATAATTGACGAGTTCATTACTTTGTAGAGACGGCGATTTATCGCGTCTCTCTAACGTGTCAGTTTTTTAGACGCGATAAATCGCGTCTCTACATGAGGGGTTTC
>NZ_JAYGHD010000223.1:0-3485 GCF_034932245.1 Nostoc sp. UHCC 0251 | reverse complement strand
AAAAATCCTTAGTCTACTTTAGTAGACTTTAGCTATTAGCCTAGAACTTTAGTTCTAGGCGGGCGAGTCAAGCTTTCAGTTAAGCTACTTTTTGCTTAAGTTGACACCAATGGCGAGACGCCCACCCCACAAGATTGGATAATTTATTTATACAGACGTTCTACAGGTTTTGTAGTGGACATACTTTCGTAATTCGTAAATCGTAATTAAGAGTTCTAATTACGATTTATCTGGCCACGATCGCATCTACTTTCTTCATTCTCAGGTAGTTTTGGAATGTAGAGTTAAGTTTTTCCAAAATGTCTTTAACTGAAGAAATTCTTTCCCAATTACCCGGCGATCCTTTAAGAGGATTGCGCCAAAGCGATCGCATCCTCACATCTCTGCGCGAAAACTCCGCACCAGTACCAACGCTAGTTAAAGAAAATCAACAGCTTTTAGGCACTGTGGACTTCGATGTGCTTATCTGCGGTGGCACTTTGGGCATTTTAATTGGTTGCGCCTTGGCAGTGAAAGGACTGCGGGTAGCGTTGATGGAACGGGGAATTTTGCGGGGGAGAGAACAAGAGTGGAATATATCTCGCAAAGAATTAGATGTGTTTGTGGAATTGAACTTGTTAACTGAGGAAGAATTAACAAGTGCGATCGCAACTCAATATAACCCAGCACGAGTTAGTTTTGCTGGCGGTACAGAAGTTTGGGTAGAGGATGTTTTGAATATCGGTGTAGATCCTGTTTATCTACTCGCTACTTTGAAAACCCGATTTCTCGCTGCTGGGGGAAAGTTATTAGAAAACACCCCCTTTACCGAAGCGGTGGTGCATCCAGATGGGGTGATGGTAAATAACCAATTCAAAACTCGGTTGTTAATCGATGCAATGGGGCATCTTTCACCCATTACCCAACAAGCACGCCAAGGTAAAAAACCAGATGCCCTTTGCTTGGTGGTAGGAAGTTGCGCCCAAGGTTTTCCAGAAAATAACTCAGGCGACTTGTTATTATCATTTACATCCTTGCAGAATCAATGTCAGTACTTTTGGGAAGCCTTTCCAGCTAGGGATGGCAGAACCACTTACTTGTTTACCTATATGGATGCAGATCCTCAACGTTTGAGTTTAGAAGCTTTATTTGAGGAATATCTGCGTCTTTTACCAGAATATCAAGGAGTGGAATTGAGCAACCTGAAATTTCAACGGGCATTATTTGGTTTCTTTCCCACCTATCGCCAAAGTCCTCTAAAAACTCCTTGGAATCGCATTTTACCAGTCGGAGATAGCAGTGGTAGTCAATCTCCCTTGAGTTTTGGTGGTTTTGGGGCAATGGTACGTCACCTGAAGCGTTTAACTTATGGCATTTACGAAGCACTGGAAACAGAACAATTATCTGCAAAAGCCTTAGCACTGCTGCAACCTTATCAGCCAAGTTTGACTGTTACCTGGTTGTTTCAAAGGGCGATGAGTGTCGGTGTAAATCAAAAAATTGCCCCAGATCAAATTAACCAACTACTCTCGGCGGTATTTCAGGAAATGCAACAGTTGGGTACACCAGTGCTAAAACCATTTTTACAGGATATAGTGCAGTTTTCGGCACTAACAAAAACACTGTTAAAAACTGGTTTCTATCATCCGTTATTAGTTGCCAAGATAATTCCGCAAGTAGGTTTGGCAAGTTTGTTAGATTGGATGTTACATTACAGTAATTTAGGTGTATACACTGCCTTATTTTCGCTAAGTCCAATGTTAGAAACATGGATTAAGAATCAAGCAAATGAACAACAATATTATTGGCATCGTTTGATTGATGCCTGGAAGTATGGTTCTGGCGGTGATTACTCAGATGAAACTTAGAATTTTAGCTGTGTGAGGATAACATGATGGAACGCAAATCTTTAGGAATCAAGTACTTTGCAGTGCTGATTGGATTCCTGCGCGATCGCCCGGGTTTTCTAGAGGAAGTTCGCCAAGGTACAAGATTACCAAATAAAATCATTTCCCTGATAGTTTGCAGTTCTTTATTTCTCGCCGCTTATGGCGGAATTATTGGTGCATACCATAGTTGGATGCAAGCTCTGTCTTCCGCCATTAAGCTCCCAGCCCTTTATTTAATTACACTCCTAATTTGCATCCCGACGTTGTTTTTTGCGAATATTATTTTTGGTTCAAAGCGAACTTTTGGACAGCATTTAGCATTAGTACTGACTGCTGTTTCAGTCACGAGCGTACTTTTATTTAGCTTTGCACCAATCACACTGTTTTTTTTGATTACCACGAATAACTACCAATTTTTAATTCTGCTAAATGTATTCATATTTGCATTAACTGGATTTATTGGTGTTTCGTCTTTATATCACGCCACGAGTTTAGTTTTAGAACAAGATAATGAAGGTAGCAAGACACGCCAGAAAATTTTACAATTTTGGCTATTTCTTTACGCTTTTGTCGGTAGTCAGTTAGGCTGGACTCTCAGACCATTTTTTGGTACGCCTGATTCTGCCTTTCAACTGTTCCGCGAAAGAGAAGGTAATTTCTATTTGAGTGTTATTCAAGCTATTAGCTATCTCTTGGGAATCCGTTAATTAGACATTAGTAATACCACAAAATATCAAATATATAAAATTATGCGGAACAAAGAAAAGATCGGAATTCAACAATTGGGTGTTTTGGTTAATTTATTGCGCGATCGCCAGGCATTCTTAGAAGAAATTCGTCACGGAGTAAGATTACAAAATAAAATTAGTTCTCTGTTCGTAACTAGTTCTATTTTCTTTGCCATCTATGGCGCAATTATCGGTGCATCCCATAGTTGGGGACAGGCTTTATCAGGTGCTATAAAACTACCAGCATTTTATTTATTAACACTGATTATTTGTTTCCCAACTTTGTTCTTTTTTAATGTTCTGTTTGGTTCCCGGAGCAGTATTCAACAGCATTTCGTTGTGTTGCTCACATCTGTATCAGTGATTAGTGTACTTTTATTCAGCTTGGCACCAGTTACGCTATTTTTTCTGATCACTACACCCGATTCTTATCAATTTTTTAAACTGTTAAATGTGTTAATTTTTGGCATTACAGGCATCTTTGGCGTTAAATTCCTTTATGAAGGAATGCAATTACTTTCTCAACAAGATGAAGTTGGCAAAAAAACCCGTACCACTATTTTGAGATCCTGGTTATTGCTTTATGCTTTTGTTGGTATGCAGTTAGGATGGTTTCTCAGACCGTTTTTTGGTGCCCCTGACTCTAACTTTGAGTTGTTTCGGGCAGTGAAAGGAAACTTCTATTTGGATATTGTAGCGGCGGTTTCTGAAATTTTAGGTTTGCGTTAATCTAAGATTTCGCTAATGCTAGGCTGCCGCGTCTGTGACTGGCGACAAAGCCCAATTGAGTAGCATTTCCAACCTCTGGCTGGAAACGAGGTTTGAAAACCATACAACCCACATTCAGCAGGTAAAACCAGAAAAAAGGTATTTTAATCTAAGAGAATGT
>NZ_JAYGHD010000222.1:0-3496 GCF_034932245.1 Nostoc sp. UHCC 0251 | reverse complement strand
CCTCCCCTGCCTCCCCTGCTCCCCCTGCTCCCCCTGCCTCCCCTGCTCCCCCTGCTCCCCCTGCTCCCCCTGCCTCCTTCATCGCCATCCTAAAAGGCGCAACCCAGGGACAATTAGGTAGTAAGTCACTGCTAACCAAAAGCTGATAAAGACGCCCACAGAACCAAAAAAAATCAGAGGTAACTGCAACTCTGACCAACCTGGTTGACTAGAGAATTGGAAGATCGGAGGTGCTAACTTCAAAAGAATCATAACTGCATAGGCGATCGCACTACCAAAGGCAGTGAACACGGCGTAGACTATGTGATGGCTACGAAGACCTAAACTCAAGGTGAGTAGGCAAACTGCCACTAGAATCACTGCCACTAAGCCCTCACCGCTATCTTTTGGTGTGATTAATTGCAAAACTAACCAGCCGAAGCCATAGCTAATCATGCCCATCAGTGATGCTACCAAAAAGCGCCGCTGTTGACCAAAACACCCGGATACTGTCAGTCCCCAAGCGGTTCCCCAACCTGCGGCGACGAACACCAAAATATCTGCCCCGAAGACGGGTTGAGTATTTGGCACTAATTGGTTTAGCTGACTCGAAATAAATTCCACAACCTGACGCCCCAAGCTGGTGTGATATGCCAAAATAAAACCTGCGATCGCACCAAAACAAGCGCCAACATAAGCCAGGATCATCGCCCAAATCGTCGCCAAACAAGCTTGCAAAATTTTGATGATTGCCTGAGCGATGAAAGTAACGGTTTTAGTTACAGCTTGGCTAAAGTTAGCTAAAACTTGTCCAATAGCTTGTGTTAGCAGTGTAAATTTCTGGGAAACTTGCGTTGAGGCTTGCTTAATGTTGTCTCGCTGTTGGGCAAATAATCCTGGTGGCGGTAATGGTTGAGAAATCTTCGCCAAGCGTCTTTGAATCATAGCTGCATTTGCTGGACGCGATCGCACATCCTCTTGCACCATCTCGTCCAGCAAATCTGCCAATTGGGGGTTGACATTTACCGCAGTTCGCCACTTCAATTTCCCCGTTTGCTGATCTTCCAACTCTAGCGGGTACTTGCCTGTGAGTAGTTCAATCACCGTTCGACCAAGGGCATAAAAATCAGCACTTGGCCCGACAATCCCTCCAGTCACTTGTTCTGGTGGACTGTAGCCAGAAGAAAATAATCGCGTGGAACTAGACTGAGAACGCAGCTTAGAGGGGCTAAATTGTTTCGCTCCTCCAAAATCAATTAAGACCAAGCGATCGCCCTCTGTTTGCCCTTGAGGCGGGGTTACAACTGGCGAAGAGTTGCCCAGCATTAAATTAGAAGGTTTGATATCCCGGTGAAGAATCTGACGTTTGTGTAATTCTTGTAAAATCTGTACAGCTTGGGCAAACCAGTTTAAAACCAAACTCTCTGGACACCCCTGGGGAAACTTTTTTAATATCTCCTCTAAAGTCCGCCCATTGATTTTTTCCATTACCAGACAAGGTAGTTGGTGTGGTTTGGGGTTAAACAGTTGTACCTGAAAATACCCTTCAGCATCGACTTTGGGGACACCTGGATGGTGCAAATTAGATAAAACCGCCGCCTCTTGGGTAAATAACTCCAGTGCCTTTGGTGAATCTTCTACCAACACTTTCAGCACTTTCTCTGTTTGAGTTTTTTCATCCCAAACCGTGTAGATTTGAGCAAATCCTCCCGATCCCAATGGCTGAAGTGGAACATAGCGGTCTAACAACTCTAGCGGTGCGCCACAGCTGTTACAAAATTTGTTTCCCCAAGGCTGGGGATAAGGACGTTGACAATCAGGATTTATGCAGTGAACCGCACTCTGAGTGATGTGGGACACAACCGCTACAATACAAAGGCTGACTTGATTTTAGCGTTTCTTTAGGTTTCCTGATTTTTTAAATAGGCAAAAGGAAAACCCTCATAGAATCTATGAGGGCATTCATTCATAATTTACAGCGGATTTCCAGGAATGTGAAGTACACAAGCTAAGTCTCAAAGCAAGGTATAAAGCCTGTTTGACTTCTGACTTCTGACTCCTGAATTCTGCTGTATGTCAGCCCTTAGTTACGGAAACTTCTCTTACTTTGTCTGTGCTTGGCAACTTCTTTGCGCTTGCGTTTTTCTAAGGGTGTTTCAAAATGACGATGCTTTCTCATGTCTGGAAAAATTCCAGCCTTGGAAACTTCTCGCTTAAATCTTCGTAAGGCTGACTCAATGTGTTCATTGTCACCTACAATTACTTGGGTCATTATTTCTCCTAACTAAGTTGACTTCATCAATGGGTATGCAGGCAGTCACATTACAAAAAAAAGACAGACTCTTATTTGTCTGACCTTAAGACTCTTGGTAATTTTTTTTTGTTTCCAAGGTTAGTAGCGTCCGCCGCGTCCGCCGCCACCGCCGTATCCTCCTCGGTTTCCACCAAAGGAACCTCTATCACCTCTATCTTCCTTGGGTTTAGCCTTATTCACTTTCAGGTCACGACCCATCCACTCAGCACCATCGAGAGCTTCAATAGCAGCTGTTTCTTCAGCTTCAGTTCCCATTTCCACAAAAGCAAAGCCTCGTGGACGACCTGTTTCACGGTCAGTAGGTACTTGAACGCGCTTTACAGTACCATATTCTGCAAAAATACCACTTAAATCTTCTTGTGTAACGTCATAAGAGAGGTTACCTACATAAATTGACATCGATTCTCTCCAAAATCATCACTGTGTAGAGATTTTAATTTCTCTGAGTAGTCTGTAAATACTAAAAGGAAAAAGCCTTTCAATACTAAAACCAAAGACATCACTGAATTAATTCTCATAAATCTAGGATGACATATGAGCCAACTCTCTGCACCCAGTAAATTGTTAACAGATAATTAACCAGTGATGCGATCGCACCTAAGCGATCGCCTGCCCCCACCTACCATAAGTACAGCCCACCGCAAAAAAGGGTTGGAAATGGAAGAAGATAAATCCTGTAGGGTGATAAAGGAAATCAGACATGCAGGGGCGCATCTTTAATATCCGAATTGAACGTTTGACTGCATTAACCAAAAGTATTACTCCCAAATTTTAATATGAAAGGCAAAGTCAGGCAACAAATAAAGGCTATGCCGACTTCTACTCTTTTGGAGAACCCGTTTTAAGGGACTTCCAAGTAAAAAAATATCCTATGGGTGTGTAGGCAGAGGGGCAATACTTCTCGGTTAAGCATTTCTAACTCAAAATCGGGTTTGGGGTAAAGGGTAAAGGGTAAGGGTTAAAAGTTTTTTCTTCCCCTTTTCCCCTTAACCGAGAAGTATTGGGCAGAGGGGCAGGGGGAGAAAGAAGAATATTATCTGAGTAAATTGGATAATTTATTTTTTGGAGTTTCCTAAAAGTAGCTGCGATGGCGTATCTGCCAGCCGTCATGGGTGTCAACTTAACGTAAAAACCTTGCCCCTTGTGGACAACCTAATTCATACCTTTACCCTTTACCCTTTAACCTTTACCCCTCTTTTTTAT
>NZ_JAYGHD010000221.1:0-3566 GCF_034932245.1 Nostoc sp. UHCC 0251 | reverse complement strand
AGTGACAGAAGCTGTTTACGGACGCGATCGCTTCCGTTATGGATGGAAGAAACAAAGTTAAGATGCACCGAAAAAAATTACACTTTTATTGTGTCCTGAGAGTTAAGACCGATCCCCCAATGGTGCTTTGTCGCCCGTACAGAAGCTTGGTTCTGGGTTGAGACGGTTATGACATTGGTGAAATGGTTGCTGCCATTATCCCGTTTAGGAGACTGTATTCATCCGTCAACCCAGGTCAGGGCACACCTCTAATTGCTAGTATGACTCCGCATTCGTGAGGAAGCCTTTGATGATGAAAACACCAAAGTCCAAATCCTATTTACATCGACCAAGTACGAATGACACTTCCGATTTAAGACCAATCAACCCAAATGCAGCGGGTATTGATATCGGTTCAGAATTCCACTGGGTGAGTGTTCCCAAAAATCGAGCCTCCGAGTGTGTAAGACGTTTTGGCTGTTACACTGCTGACTTGTATGCCCTTGCAGATTGGCTAGCTGAATGTAGAGTGGAAACTGTAGCAATGGAATCAACAGGGGTGTATTGGATTGCATTGTTTCAAATCTTGGAGACAAGAGGCTTTGAGGTCAAACTTGTCAACGCCCATCACGTGAAAACTTTACCTGGACGTAAAACAGATATCTTAGACTGTCAATGGTTGCAACAGTTGCATAGTTATGGATTATTATCTGGTTCTTTTCGCCCAGAAGACCAAATTTGTGTATTACGGAGTTATATCCGCCACCGAGATAGTCTTATCAAAAGTGCTTGTGTTCACATTCAACGGATGCAAAAAGCTTTAACCCAGATGAACGTGCAACTGCATAAAGTTGTCAGCGATATCACTGGTATTACTGGGATGGCAATTATTCGAGCGATCGCCGCTGGAGAAAAAGACCCACAAATTTTGGCAGCTAAAAAGCATTACCGCGCTAAACGCTCGGAAGCAGAAATTGCTGCCGCACTGAATGGGGATTATCGCAGTGAGCATGTTTTTGTACTCCAACAAGAACTACAGCTCTACGATGTTTATCAAACTCAGATAGCCGCTTGCGATCGCCAAATACAGGAGTGCTTGGCTCAATTTAGCAACAAAGTTAATTTGAATGAATCTCCGCTTCCGCAACCAAAGCACCCCCGCCATAAACCTCAAGGCAATGAACCTGCTTTTGATTTACGTACCCATCTTTACCGAATTAGTGGTGTGGACTTCACGGCCATTGATGGTCTTGGTATCCTAACAGTGCAAACCATTATTTCCGAGGTCGGTTTAGATCCTACCCGATTCCCAACTGTTAAACACTTTACTTCCTGGCTTGGTCTTTGCCCTTGCAATCGCATCACTGGTGGTAAAATTAAAAGTTCTAAAACTCGCCTTGTTGTCAACCCGGCTACCAATGCTTTCCGAATGGCAGCACAAACAGCAGGCAAGAGCAATTCTGCCTTGGGTGCTTTTTACCGTCGTTTACGTTCTCGCCTGGGTACACCCAAAGCTATCACTGCTACTGCTCATAAGTTAGCACGAATTTTCTACCGACTTTGGACATCTGGAGGTGACTATCAAGATCCTGGCATGGATTATTATGAACAACGTTACCAAGAACGAGTCGTCAATAACCTCCAGAAAAAAGCTCTAGCTTTAGGTTTTGAGCTTGTTCCCCAGCCCGAAGCAAATACGGTTTCTTAGGAGAGGGTTATTGCGCGGACGAGTGGTGGTAATTGCCCATACAGAAGTTGGAGATGAAATTCGTGTCATTTCGATGAGAGAGGGAACTAAACATGAGCAATTCATTTTCTTTCAAAGCCTCTCAAACTGATTGGGAGAGGATTGAGGCAATGCAAGATGAGGACATTGATCTTTCTGACATTCCAGAAGTGACTGAAGAACAGATGAAGCAAGCACTGCTGCGGGTTGGCGGAAAACCTACTGAACGGTTTCAACAGCGTGGCAAACGTCTAACGCTTGAGGAATACAATAGACGAATGCCAGGAAATTATTTCAGAAGTTGAGTTTGCTAGAAAACTTGATGTTGAAAAAATTCAAGAGAAATTCTTCAATGAGGTTCAGTCAAAAGTGCTTGAATACATCGTTAGACTTCGGTCTTACAAGTATCAAGGTGGTTAAAGAAAATCACTAACCACCTTTTTATTTTTGAGACTTAATTTTATTTCACTATTCCTGAATGACCGGGGATATCTGCCAAAGGTTCAAATCTGCCACCTAAGTATTTGGCGAGAAACTCTTCTGCGATCGCAAAGAAATGCAACCGATTTTCTGGTCTGGCAAAACCATGTCCTTCATCTGTGTAAAGTGCATATTGTACTGGTAAACCAGCCTGCTGCATTGCATTGACAATTTGATCGCTTTCTGATTGTTTCACTCGCGGATCATTTGCACCTTGACCGATAAGTAAAGGTTTTTGAATTCGGTCAGCAAAGAATAAAGGCGATCGCGATTTCAAAAACTCCTCTTCTGTCTCTAAATTACCAACGCGATGATAAAGCATTGCCTTGAGTGGTTCCCAATAAGGCGGTATAGTTTCTATCAAAGTAATCAAGTTACTGGGGCCGACAATATCCACACCAGCAGCAAAAACTTCTGGTGTAAAAGTCAACCCTACAAGAGTGGCGTAA
The DNA here is from genome assembly GCF_034932245.1 of Nostoc sp. UHCC 0251. Classification (NCBI taxonomy): domain Bacteria; kingdom Bacillati; phylum Cyanobacteriota; class Cyanophyceae; order Nostocales; family Nostocaceae; genus Nostoc; species Nostoc sp. UHCC 0251. The sequence continues at coordinate 932 of NZ_JAYGHD010000221.1, read as the reverse complement.
CCACCATAAGAACCGCCCATAATCGCAATCTTTTGCGGGTCGCAAATGCCTTTTTCCCTTAGCCAATTCACAGCATCAATCAAATCATCGTGCATTTTAGCAGCCCATTCCCGGTTTCCAGCATTCAAGAATGCTTTACCATAGCCAGTGGAACCCCGATAATTGACTTGCAGAACAGCGTAACCCCGGTTAGCTAACCATTGCGCTTCCGGATCTAAACCCCAGGTATCCCGCACCCAAGGACCGCCGTGAACCAGGAGTATTGTTGGTAGATTCTGGCTAGGTATTCTCACAGGGGTTGTGAGGTAACCGTGGATAGTTAAACCATCCCGTGCCTCGTAGGAAATCGGTTGCATTGATGCTAACTGCAAACCTTCGAGTTTGGGTTTGTTGCTAAAGAGGAAAGTGCTAGTTTTTGATTCTCGGTTATAGGTGTAGTAATAAACTGGACCATCGTCTGTGTTGTAAGCTAATAGCCAGTTTTTATCTTCCAAATCGCGGCTAATTAAAGAAAACTCCCCAGAACGTACCTTGGCAATTTCTTCAAAATCAGCGGCGATACTTTCGTCAATTACCTGCCATTCCTGTTTATCTTTGTAGAAAGAAACTGCTTGGATAACTCGTGTTACAGGCTGAATGACTATCCCCATAACATCATACTGCTCATCTTGGGCGATCGCTGTTTCTTCACGGGTATCTAAGTCAACAGCTAGCAGACGTTGGGCGTTAGCATCATGACTGCCTTCAATATAAAGTGTTTTGCCATCAGCCGAGAAGCTAACAGAATTCCCTTGTTCTTCTATTCCCCAGTGACGGAGAACATCCCACTCTTTATCCGTGGTTTCCCGTAATAACAAATCGTAACCACCATCAGGAGTACTAGAGAGGCAGTCCAGTAAAAGTAGTTGACAAGATGCACAGTTTTTGCGGAG
>NZ_JAYGHD010000220.1:0-3592 GCF_034932245.1 Nostoc sp. UHCC 0251 | reverse complement strand
AAAATCGGTTGCGATTTAATCGTTAATCCCACAGCACAAGAAGTTTCTTAGAAGAAAGGTCTTCGTGAGTTTTTACGGTTATAACACAAGCCGACATTAGGATACACTGGCTTTTGAATAGACTAGAAGTTTAGCAGCGACTTTGTTTGTCACTGCTGGTGACTTCTTGCCTAGTATCCTATCGCTGTTTGCTTTATGAAACTTACTTAAACCTACGGCGAGTCGCTTTTAAGAAGGTTTCTTGACATCTAAAATGACTCCCACTCTTTTGAGGCTATAGCCTTAGAATATTTACAAGCTTTACTTACGAATTAGCTCTCTTTAGAGAAAGCACCGTTTTTGCTGTTTAAGCTGACATTCTACCTATTTCTATTGGGTTTGTGTAGCTTAACAAATCAGCAGATTCATTAATATTAAGCCTGTTTTTACTATTTAGTTTCTTACTCTGACCTAATTAGACAGCTAGAGTGTTCATTTCACTTTGTTCAATAGCTTTTAGCCCTTATCGCTCCCATGCTGACCCATCACCGCAAGCCCGTGTGCTTATCACTTATTTCCACTGACCTACCAATTTGGTCTGTTGTCGAAACTGCCGCGACATTGTATCAAAAAGATACTGATAGATTCCATTTGCTGCTGACCGCACCGCCCCTAATTAGCTGCGAATTAGAGAGTGTTGTAAGTCCAGAGGACACACTTCCCCAAAGTAAGAGCAAAGCTTACGCTCCCAACAGCCCCAGAATTTTGTGGCTGGAGATTTCCCCTTATCGGGTGATCATGACTATGCAAGGTAATGCTCAAGTGAGTTACCGTCATTTTTGGGAACAGGGCGTTTATGGGATTAGTCGCTATTGGTTACCAACTGAGTCATTGCAACCTAACGATCCTATTCGTTTACGAAATTTTACTAGTAGCCTAACTCTCAACGGACATCCCTTGCCAGAAAATTTGCGTCTGGAATATGAATTGTGGGCAGAAAAAGTCCAACTTGGATGCTACATTCTTAATTTGGAAATTAAACATTGATAGCTATGGGGAGTCGGGGAGTCGGGAGTAGGGATTAGGAAAAAGTTTTACCAATACTCAATGCCCCATGCCCCATGCCCCATGCCCAATGCCCCATTCCAAATGCCTTTTAACCAAAATAACTGGGTTGGTTTCCAGGCTTCCATTTAATATTGCAACCAACGCTCGGCTTTTGCTCGCTTGTAACAGGTTTACCCGCCAGCACTGCTTCAATTGCTGCGCGTAAATCCGCGCCAGTCACAGGTTTACCATTACTGGGACGGCTATCATCTAATTGTCCCCGATAAACAAGTTGCCGTTGGTCATCAAATACAAAAAAATCAGGTGTGCAAGCTGCTGTGTAAGCCTTTGCCGTTTCCTGACTCTCGTCGTAGCATAAGGTAAAATTAAACCCTTGTTCTGTTGCAAATGCTTGTAACGACTCTGGCGCATCATCTGGATAATTTTTTGCATCGTTAGCACTAATCGCAACGATCGCTAAATCACTTGTAAAATAGTCTTTTCCTAACTGCACTAATTCTTGTTGAATGTGCTTTACAAATGGGCAATGCCGACAAATAAACATTACCAACAGCGCTTTTTTATTTGCAAAGGTGGAAAGTGAAGTTGCCTTTCCAGATACTACTTCCGGTAGATTAAAATCTGGTGCTTTTGTGCCTAGTGGCAACATAGTTGAAGCAGTTAAAGCCATAATTTACCTGATAACTTTACGCTGATAACTAACAGCTTTTGCTATCAGTATATTTTTACTCTAGCATTAAGTTTTCCATAAATTAAGAGACGGTAAATTTACCGTCTCTTACTATTTGTTGAATATTTACGTTATAGAAATTAGTTTTTATAGACTTGCCAAAACACCAACGATGCCATGTCCTGTGAATACTTCTAACGCTATGAGAGAGACAAAGCCAATCATTGCTAAACGACCGTTGAGCATTTCTGCATAAGGAGTGAAGCCAGTGCGATCGCCTTGCTCATCTATATAAACCTTTGGCTCGATCGCAAAGTTGTTCAGCTTGCCTTGGTCGTCAATTATAGCAGTGTTTGTACGCATGGATTTTTCCCTGTCTTCTCTTTATGTAAATAACTGTAACAAATTTATTAACATTTGTAAAGTAACTTAATCTGATCAAGTAGAAGTCCCAACCAGAGATATGATCATGGATCGAGTTAAAAGCTATGTATAACAAACAGGCTCCGCTCCTTCTGCGTAAGCAATCTCAGTTACCAATCCATTCCCCATAAGCTAATGCATCGATTTCGAGTAGAGGTTATTGCCAAAACACCAAACCCGCAGCAGGTGATTTATGCCGCGATGCACCAAGACTATACCGATGGGTTCGTGTATGATGAGCGCGACTCTTGGCCCTCGGAGTCACAAAGCGGCGAAGTTATTGTTAAGCGACTTTTAGCGGGTGAGAGGGGACACTATGGGCCTCTAGAGCATCCCCAGATTGTTTTCAATTGTGGCTACTTTCCTCACAGCGTGATGCAGCAGGCTCGTACTCATCGTGTAGGCGTATCATTTGATGTTCAGTCTTTTAGATATACAGGTAACCAATTTATTGACGTAGTAGAAGGTAAGAAAGACATAGAAGATGTTTTTTACCTACGTCCCGTTGGTTATTACACTGATAGACAAGGAAAAAAGTACCATTATTCACCAGAGCAAAGAGCAGCAGATTTGCAATGGTGTTTAGAAGCAGCTAAACGATATAAAGCTGATTTTGAGGGTGGGATGTCTGAAGAACATGCAAGAGGTAAAGTACCTTTTGATTATCGCCAGCATTTTGTAGTTAGTTTTAATTTAAGGTCTTTCTTGCATTTTTGTGACCTGAGAAATAAGAAAGATGCTCAACTGGAAATTCAAAAGTTGTGTGAAATGATGTGGCCTCATTTTGAAGATTGGGCACCTGCGATCGCACACTGGTATGAAAAGCAGCGTCTAGGCAAGGCAAGATTAGCACCATAATCATATTTTGGGGCAAATATAATTCATACTAAATTCTGACGCCTCGGCGGAGCGTCTCCGGCTCCGCTCCTGAATTCTTCTTATAAAAAATTTGTAAAATGCTTTCATGCGTCGAGATTCAATATTTTACAAGCTGTTTCAACAGTCTCCCACTTTGCTATTTGAACTAGTAGCAAATCCTCCAAGCAATGCAGATAGTTATCGTTTTGATTCAGTCGCCGTCAAAGAACCGAAATTTGAAATTGACGGAGTATTTCTACCACCTGAAAGCGATGGTGCTGGAGTTGTATATTTTTGTGAGGTACAGTTCCAGAAAGATGAACAACTCTATGAGAGAGTATGGGCTGAATCTTCGTTATATTTCTACCGCAACCGTTCCAGATTTAGTGACTGGCAAGCAGTGATAATTTACCCGTCGCGCAGTATTGAACAAAGTGATATTCATCCTCATCGCTCATTGCTGAACGGCGGACAAGTACACCGGGTATATTTAGATGAATTAGGGGATATTCGTCAATTACCTATATGGGTAGCGCTGATGGTAAGCTAATCGGCATTTAAGCTGCATAATATAAATGCAGAGTCGGTTGAAAA
>NZ_JAYGHD010000219.1:0-3617 GCF_034932245.1 Nostoc sp. UHCC 0251 | reverse complement strand
TATCTCCTTTTACATTCTCCCTTATTTTGTATATCTTCCAAAAGTGGATGCTCCCTAAGAATCTCCCCAACACTATTGTTGATGGATACTAATTCTGGTGATGATTTTATTTCAGTTAATAGCCAAGCTAACTCTTCTACAGAAAAGTAATAGCCATTATCGGCTGCTATTTTGACGAACTGCTGCGGATCTTTCGCTGTTAGCAATTCTTCTTTGAGAGATGGTGTTTTTTGGGCAAAATCAAAAAGATCCCAAATTTGTCTTCTTGTAACTAGAAACCAAGCAAGTTCTTCTGCGGTCAAATTGTAACCATTTTCTCTTGCTAACTTCAGAAACGGCTCAAGGCTATCGGTTTCTGCTAGTTGACTTTTTAATGGGAAAGTTTGCTCTACTAACGATAAAAAACCAATAATATTTTGCCATGTAACTTTATGAAATTTTTTGTTAAATTTTGTTTTTTCTTTCCAATAAATGTATTTATCTTCTTTAAGAAAAAAATTCCAAATTTGATAATACATGGGTCATCTCACCTAAGTTTTGAACTTGGTACAAGTTGGTTATCAATGAACACCAGTGTAGTAAGTATAATGGGTTTCTTCGACAGTAGTGAATCTATTATCTTATGTAAATGAAGATACACAGCAGTTAAGTACAAAGCTTGTGTAAAGTTTATCACTATAAATAAAAATACTGAGAAAAAGAGGAAGATAGCGATACCTGTAGACAGGCGTGCGATCGCTCCTTATTACTTCCCATAAAATAAAGTTAAGGCAGCATCAATAAGTAGGATTAATAGTGGTGATTACTTAATTGATGCAGATAAAATGCAAGCTCATAAAAAAGCGCTTGAAAAATACCCAAATACTGACCACTGTGTTTTTTAATAACTGATGATGGATTAAATTTGCCTGTGGATGCCATGTTAGATAATGGTTTCACAGGTTTTCTGGCTATTAACAAACAATATTTAGATAGTCTAGACTGGTTTTATATTGGTAAGGAAACTTTGCGAACTGCACAGGGTGAAAGCTTGTTTAAAATATATTTAGGCAAGTTGATATTAAACAAACAAGAGTATAAAATCCCTGTTTATGCAGGGGATGAAATTACAGAGTTTTTGTTAGGTTCAGAGTGGCTAAAAATTCTGCCGTTGGTGGTGAATTCTCAGGCGTCTAAACTCCAGTTAATTACTCTTAACCAAAAAATATAATTTTAGTTGTTAGTCAATTACTATTGGCCAATTACCAATAATTAATAATTATTACTTTTTGTTAGCAAGCAACTTTTGGTCTGCATCTTCCATTTCTAAAAGTTCTGGAATAGTAACAAAGCGATAGCCTTGCTTTCTAAAGTTGCTAATAATTTCTGGTAAAGCTTGCACAGTTCTAGAACGGTTACCACCACCATCATGCATTAGGACAATACCACCAGGTTTTGAATCTCTAATCACGTTATCGATCAACTTTGGTACAGTTGGCAACTTGTAGTCTATAGAGTCAGCAGACCACATCACCACAGCATATTTTTGGCCTTTAGCATAAGCTGCTAAACCATTGTGCAGGTTGCCACCAGGCGGTCGGAAAAGATTTGTTTTAGCACCTGTAACTTGATAAATTAGGTCTGTTGTACGCTCAATTTCAAAAGCAGCTGCTTGTGGATTAAAGGAGTGATACCAGTGATGCCAAGTATGATTGGCAATGACGTGGCCTTGAGTGACAATCTGCTTTCCTAACTCTGGATAATTTTTTAGGTTTTGCCCAACGACAAAAAACGTCCCTTTAATATTATTTGATTTTAGAATATCTAGCACTTGCCCTGTGGTCTCGGGCCAAGGACCATCATCAAAGGTGAGAGCAATTACTTTCTCGCCCTTAATGAGTTTTGCTGCTTTAACTATTGCCCCTTGAAAACGTGATGGTATGGCGTAAGATAGTCCTTTTGTTTGTGCTTCTTGCTGCCAACTTGTAAGCATGGCCGCCTTTAATTTCTCAATTTGCTGCTGAGTTCCTATATTTGCAGCTACATCTTTAATATTTATAATTGGTCTACTCTGAGCCTCCGAAGTATTTGGTCTGAGAAGCATCATGAAAGCAAGGCTAAAAACACCACATAAGGCAAGCAGTGCAATTAATATTCCTTCTGGCCACAGAAACGACTTATTGTTTTCCACCTCATAGCTCCTTCAAAGATCGAACCATCAACCACGTTATGACGGTACTTTATAACACATTTTTTTTAGATATCAGCTGCTTTCTGGTAATCCTGAAAAGTGGAATTGAAACCAACGTAAATTCACAATTGAGAAGATAGACTATACAGCCTTAAGTGAAATCTAGATGCTCTAGATTTGGATCAACACTTAATACAATACTTGTTACTGTTTAAAGTCAATCCAATTCATAAAAACCAAGGTCTAAACTTCTATATTCTTGCCGCTACGTCTAAGAAGGAGCACAATCAAATAATTAACTACACCTCAAATCGTCTTAATAGGAGTTATGAAATAGTTTCTGTCTTTAATTCCACCGTTAAGGCAGCATTCTGCTTTCAAGGGTTATACTTTTGCAAATAAGATAAGTTAAACTGTCGCGCCTACAATTAGCATTTTTTGCAGGCTGAACTTTTTATAGCAAAACTTTCTATAAGAACGCTGTATAATTTACAGATAAGTAAATTATTTATTTAACATACAAAACTACTTATAAGGGGCAGGGTATCTTTCAAAAAACAGTCTAATAAACTATTAGTTCCATTCTTGATAAGATATATCTTACTGCCTGTTGCCATTGCTTCCTTTTTAAGAAAAAGTTAAATTTTCAAATCACAGAATGTTGACTTGTCGTTTATAACAAATAGACAGACGAAAATTGTTTCAATATAGTTTCTCATTGTTAACAGGCAATTATTAGTTAATCTAGATACTTTTGAGCAATTCAGCAAAAATTCTTTTATCAGCAGCTTCGTTCTACTTTTAATACCGATACTTTAGCCTCAATTGCTAGTAGCTTTTTATCCGTTAATGTTTTTCTCGCTCACTCAAGAGATTCATATATTATTAATAGTACAATTTAATATTCATTATCACCGTATAATTACGGTAATTAGCAGCATTTATATATTAGATTCAAATATAATTTTTGAAATAGACGTAGGGAGCCAGTGTATTGCGGTGAGAGAGTCCGCAGAAGATGGGGTTTCCCAGATGAGCGATTACCTCATCTGAAAGGAGGTTCCCAACGCTTATTCGCCCTACAGACCTTCTCCTAAAGGAGACGCTACGCGTAGCTTGCTTCCCTATAGGGGTACGGGCATCCTACGGCTGACTTGCTAACGCTGCACTATCCGTTGTAGCAACTGGTGAACCAGCGCACCCAAGAAGGTTTGCTTCTGTAGGCGATTGGCAATAGCGAGTCGGACGCTCTTACGTGACTATACAAGCTTCAACCGATAGCCCAGCGTAAAAGCCTTCTCTTCTCCCACAAGGAGAGGCTACGAAAATAAGAGGCTTGATAAGCTAGATTTATGTACTTATTTAAAAGTACGTTTAAAATAAGATTAATTTGGGAGCATCCACTTTTGGAAGATATACAAAATAAGGGAGAATGTAAAAGGAGATA
>NZ_JAYGHD010000218.1:0-3719 GCF_034932245.1 Nostoc sp. UHCC 0251 | reverse complement strand
ACGCCTTTACGTTGATACACAAGATGATTACTTTGTACAGTGCGTAAGTCCTAATTTTGTAGGACTTACGTAGAAGAGATCCCTAAATTCCCTTCAAAAGCAGGGTTGTTTCATTCGATCAGGTAGATATTTTCTCAATATCATGAGCGAGAAATAAGCATTAAGTTGGTAATCCAAAAAATACTTTAGCAACTATGCAAATTTAAGTGTGAGCGCCATCTACCCAATATGAAAACTCGCCGTCAGTTATACATATACAGCGATGATTGCGAACGGCTCCATTCTTTTGTGATGATAGTTTTGAAAATACGCGCTAGTACGAATGTTGTAGAGTCTAAACTGGTAAATTCATTCGATTCCCCATGAAAAGAGAATCTCACCACTAAAAGCGTGAAAGAATCAAAAACAGAACTAGTGAGGATCATGTATAATTCAGAAGCAGCTTTGGAAAAAGCAAGAGTGCGTGTAGGTTTGGTGGGTACTGGGTATGCAGCAAAGTTTAGAACTGAGGCATTGCTCAATAATGAGCGATCGCGATCGCAGTTAATAGCAGTCGTTGGTCATACCGCAGAGAAAACAGAAAACTTTGCCAAAGAGTACGAGATTGAAGCGTTGAGTTCTTGGCAAGAGCTAGTAGAGCGTGAAGATATAGACCTAGTAGTAATCTCCACTATTAACCGAGATCATGGTGCGATCGCTCGTGCAGCCCTCACCAACGGCAAACATGTGATTGTAGAGTATCCTCTTTCGTTGGATGTAGTCGAAGCTGAACAACTGATTGCCTTAGCCAAAGCACAACAAAAACTCCTGCACGTTGAACATCTGGAACTTTTGGGTGGTTTGCATCAAGCCTTGAAGAAAAACTTAACCAGAATTGGTGAGGTGTTTTATGTTCGCTACAGCACCATCAATCCCCAGAATCCTGCGCCCCGCAAATGGACTTATAACCACGAGTTATTCGGCTTTCCCTTAATTGGTGCGCTGTCTCGCCTACATCGTCTCACCGATTTATTTGGTAAAGTATTTACTGTTAACTGTCACCAGCGATATTGGCAAATAGAACCGGAATACTACCAAAGCTGTTTTTGCACTAGTGAACTCTCCTTTGAGAGTGGACTTTTAGCCCAAGTAGTCTATGGGAAAGGCGAAAGTATTTGGCAATCAAAACGCAAGTTTGAAGTTCACGGTGAAAAAGGTGGTTTAATTTTTGATGGCGATACAGGAATTTTCATCCAGCCAGAGGAAACAACACCTATAGAGGTTGGCCCTCGCCGGGGTTTATTCGCCAAAGACACGAGTATGGTGTTAGACCATCTTTTTGATGGTACTCCTTTGTACGTGACCCCAGAGGAGAGCTTGTATACCCTAAAGGTTGGTGAAGCTGCACAAAGAGCTGCAAAGACAGGGTTAACTATATTTATTAAAGATATCTAGATAAAAGTTAATGAAAACCGAACTAATTGTTATTTTATCCCAACGAGAACTAGACAAAATGCGTCAAGCTGGGCGTTTAGCAGCGAAACTTCTCCAGCATCTCGAACCGTTTGTGAAGCCAGGTGTTAGCACTCTTGAACTAAATGATGAAGCCGAACGCTGGACGCAAGCGCATGGAGCAAAAAGCGCCCCCCTTGGTTATAAGGGCTATCCTAAATCGATTTGCACCAGTGTAAATGAGGTAATTTGTCATGGCATTCCCAATGCCAAGCAAATTCTCAAGGAAGGTGACATTGTTAATATTGATGTGACGCCGATTGTTGAGGGTTATCACGGCGATACATCTAAGACATTCTTTGTCGGCACTCCTTCGCCAAAAACGAGAAAGCTAGTAGAGGTGACAGAGGAGTGTTTGCGCTTAGGTATTGCTGAAGTTAAACCTGGGGCGCGTATTGGCGACATTGGTGCAGCCATTCAAGAGTATGCTGAAGGACAAGGCTTTTCTGTGGTGCGAGATTTCGTTGGACACGGTATCAGTAATATTTTCCACACTGCGCCAGATATTCCCCACTATGGCACACGCGGTAAGGGCAAGCGCCTCAGACCAGGAATGGTTTTTACCATTGAGCCAATGATTAACGAAGGCACTTACGAAGTCGAGGTTCTGGGCGATAAGTGGACTGCTGTAACGCGCGATCGCAAGCTTTCTGCTCAATGTGAGCATACCTTAGCTGTAACTGAAGATGGCGTTGAAATCCTGACTCTCCCAGAAGGCAAGAATTACTGGGCTGTATAATCACAAGCAGGCAAATCCATCCCTGAACCTAGCACGCTTCAAATTGCTTGCAGCTTCGTAAATAGTACTATTATGGCTTTTTTGGCAAACCCCTAAAATACTGTGAATTTTGGGTGGTGTTGGGTTAAAAAAGAAACATGAAAATTATCAAACCCATCACCAATTGGTTAGAAACCCGTGCTTGTGCTCCTGCATACGGCGGTTGGGTACTAACAGCTACGGCTATTTGTTTTTTTGGCGCAGGTATCAATACGATGGCAGGTTGGCTGTACGCCATTAGCGGCATTAGTTTTGCCCTTTTGGGTGTAGCAGCCATCTTACCGCCGCGATCGCTCACAGGTCTCTCGATCACCCGGCGTCCCATCGAACCTGTGTCAGCCGGCGATGATCTGACTGTGGAATTAGAAATTCGCAATCAGACACAGCAGCCTGTAAGCTTGTTGAAAGTTGAGGATATTTTGCCCTTTGTTTTAGGGAAACCAGTACACAAGGCAATCGAAACGATTCCTAGCCAAGGTAGTTACCGTTGGGTATATTACCACCCTACTGTGCGCCGAGGCGTTTATCGCTGGCATACAGTCGAACTAGGTTCTGGTGCGCCTTTAGGATTGTTTTGGTGTCGCCGTCAGCGTGATTGTGCTGCCACAGCGATCATCTATCCGACAGTGTTACCCTTAGCTACTTGCCCCCTAGTAGATGAAATGGGACAAGAAGAGAGCAAAAGGGGCGATCCTCGTGGCAGACCCTTGCAGACAGCGACAACGGGGCTGGTGCGATCGCTCCGTCCCTACCGCATAGGAGATCCCACTCGTCTGATTCACTGGCGGACTAGCGCCCGCTATGGAGAATTAAGGGTGCGGGAGTTAGAAATGGTGACAGGTGGGCAAGAAATTGTTATTGCCCTTGACAGTGCTAGTAATTGGGAAGAAGAAAACTTTGAACAAGCAGTAATTACCGCAGCTTCGCTATATTTTTACGCACAGCAACAGCAATTACAAGTGCAACTGTGGACAGCATCGACAGATTTAATCAAAGGCGATCGCTTTGTGCTAGAAACCTTAGCAGCAACTACAGCCCTAGAAGATACCAGTTCAGTCGTTCCCAAAAACCACCCTTTGATTTGGCTGACTCAAAACCACCTGAGTGTTGCTAATCTTCCTCAAGGAAGTCGCTGGGTTTTGTGGCCAAATATTTCCTCACCAGCAGAACAAGAGGTAACTAATTGGGAACGCCCTGGTATCATTTTGCAAAGCGATCGCCCGCTGCAATCCCAACTACAAAAAACATTAAGTTTATAAAAAATTGCACAAATTATTGGGCATTGGGCATCGGGCATTGGGCATCGGGCATTGGGCATTGGGCATGGGGCATTGGGCATTGGGCATTAGTTATTCTCCTTGTCCCCCTCATCTTGCCCTGCTTCCTCTGCTTCCCCTGCTTCCCCTGCCCCCTTGCCCCCTGCCTCCCCTGCTCCCCTTCAATTGAAAAC
>NZ_JAYGHD010000217.1:0-3840 GCF_034932245.1 Nostoc sp. UHCC 0251 | reverse complement strand
TGTAGGGAAGGGGTTGGGGGTTAGGTTTGAGATAAAGTCGCACACGGCGTTATTTCACGTTTGCAAATATACCGGGCGATTATAAATCGCGGCTACACAGACTTGTGTTGAGCGCAGTCGAAATACAAAACCCACCTCCGTGGGTTTAAAACTCTTGATTTTTATTAGTCCGCGGAGGCGGACTTTGTTTGTGTAGCCGCGAATTCCATTCGCCCGGTGCTTCCTCAGTATAAGATATGAAATCTAATTGCTCAATATGCCAACTAAAATGTGAGTTAATTCAGTTAACTCTTCAGGAACCCGATATAATTTGAGGTCTTCTGTTATCTGTTTTTCCTGACGGTTGTATATTGCAAATCGCCAATCTTCACCAGTAGTTACAGACCCATAAAGAAGTGGCAATTCTGAATTTATCCATTGGTCGAGTGCAATCAACTCGACTGCTAATTGTGTAAATCCTCTACTTAAATCTGCTTGTTTCGCTTCAATTACTAACAAGCCTTTACCTTTATCAATGTAATAATCCAAGCTGCCTTTTAGTTGGTCACTAACATTAATGGGATACTCAATATTTAATTGAGTCTGGGCAATTTCGCAAACTTCTAATAATATCGGTGCAATAATTGCTTGCTTGCGGGCATCCTCACTAAGTAGCTTGACACGTCGCAGGTTACGCTCAATGATTCGGTGTAATTCTGCAATTATCTCTAGAGGAAATTCTGTTTTTGGTAATTGCAATCGTTCGCGTTTATAAGAACAGCCAAGTTCAGCCAGAATATCTTCTGGGGAAAATGGCAGTTCAAAATATTTGCTGAATGTATAGCTTTGATCAGGTTGAATTATTCGGGGACGACTCATACAGCAGTTTTTGTGTGGATGGCATACATTACTCTACGATTATTCTTAACAGAACTGTATTGAATAATAATTCCAAGTAGGTGCGTTGTTGCAAAGCGCAATGCACCATTTGAATATCTATTGCGGTGCGTTACCGCGTTCCGCCTAACACACCCTACCACTGGGGGATAAATGAGATGATAATTAGGCGATCGCTTGACTTTCCAAACAGTCGCTATACTTATAATTTAAATAATCAGCCAAAAAGCCTCATGCAGAGCCGCGATTTATCGCGTCTAAGAGGATGTTCGAAAAGTATTTATCTGTAACATTAGGCACTTTAGATCCCCCCTAGCCCCCCTTAAAAAAGGGGGAACCGGAGTCAAAGTCCCCCTTTTTAAGGGGGATTTAGGGGGATCTAAAACTTTTGATACCGACAAGAGGACTTTTCAAACATCCTCTAAGAAAATTGTTAAATTAATATCATTAAAATCAAGAATTTAAGTATGTCTAATATCTTCATCAGTCATCGTAACAGTGATACTCAACAAGCTGAACAGCTAGCGAATGAATTAGGTGATGCTGGGCATGAAGTATGGTTTGATGAATGGAAGATAGACGTAGGAGATTCGATTGTTGAGCGTGTTGACCAAGGGCTAGAAGGATCTAAGTATTTAGTTCTGTGTTACTCCTCGTCTGATATGTCGCCTTGGGTAAACCGTGAGTGGATGTCAGTGTTAGCTCGACAATTGTCAGGACACGAAGTAAAGGTATTGCCAATTTTGCTCACAGGTGGGGAACCGCCTGCTATTCTAGCTGATATCAAGTATGCAGATTTGGTTAATGACTGGTCAAAAGGCGTATCTCAATTGCTGCGGGCAATAAAATGAGTGAGAGAAACTGGCAGGTTTACATTGCCCATCATCCCAAAGAAGAAGATTTAGCAGAAGAATTGGCAAAACAAATCCGCGAGGCTGGCTATGAGGTAGTACATCGCGGAACTGTCATGGTGGGGGAGTCATTCACCGAGGAAGTGTCAAAAGTTCTGAGTACTGTCGGGGCAGTGGTATTGTGTGGAACTAGTAGAGCATTGGGAACCCGTTGGGCATCGCAGATTGTTAACGCAGCCAGACAGCAGACTTTTGGTGGACAAACGCGAGTTTTTTGCCTTCAGATGGAAGAGGATGCTGATGTAGGGAGATTGAGCTTTGATGAATGTATTGCTCTTTATTGGCAAAACCCTGCAAAAGCACTTGAGGATTTGATTGCTGCACTTAAAAAGCACTATCCCCTTAATAATACTATTGCTCATTCTGTTTACCGTCTTCTGCAAGCACCACCTTTACCCGAACACTTTGTAAAACGCCCAGAATACAGCGACGATTTAAAGACTCGCCTCCTTGCAGAGTCATCGTCAGGTAATCGCACTTTGGTAATTACTGCAATTCACGGCTTGGGTTCTGTGGGCAAATCGACTTTAGCCGCAGCTTTAGCCCATAATGCAGAAATCCAAACTCGGTTTTGTGACGGTATTCTGTGGACAACATTAGGTCAGCAACCTGATGTACTTTCTTTACTGAGTGGCTGGGTGCAGGCGTTAGGAGACTCTAGTTTTAAACCTACCAGCATAGAAGCAACTTCTACCCATCTGCGGACTCTACTTTATGACAAAGCGGTGCTGCTGGTGGTTGACGATGCCTGGAATACAAAAGATGCCTCAGTATTTAATATTGGCGGGGTGCGGTGTCAGGTTTTAGTAACTACTCGTGAAGGTGCGATCGCTGACGCATTAGGAGCCAGCACCTACAGTCTGGATATAATGACAGCATCTCAAGCAATGGAATTGCTGACAAACAAGTTAAAACGGGAGATTACAGGTAAAGAATATGAGTCAGCAGAAAATTTAGCTAAAGGCGTTGGTTATCTCCCCCTAGCATTGGAACTTGCAGCAGCAGCAATTGCAGATGGTACAACTTGGACAGAGTTGTTACGAGATATTCAACAAGAAATTGCTCGGTTAAAAACCTTGGATAGACCAGGGGCAAATGATATTACTGATGAAGCAAGTTTAAAACGCCTCAGCTTAACTGCATCTTTGAATTTGAGCATCAAGCGATTGGCACAAGAGGATAAAGAATACTTTACTTGGTTGGGGGTCTTACCTGAAGATGTAACCATTAATCCCAAAATGACGGCAACACTTTGGGATATTGCAGATGAGCGCGATGCTTCTGATTCATTGAAAGATTTACAAAGTAAAGCCCTATTATTACCTGGTGTTCCTCTTGCTGATGGTACGCGTACCTATCGCTTACATGACTTATTCCACGACTTAGCACGAAACTTGTTAACTGCTCCCTCACAGCCGCGCCGGGGTGATTTACCAGGACTAGGTATTTCCCTTGTCAATGCTCACGTCGCTTTGTTGGAGAAATATCGGCAAAAGACTCAAAAAAACCTTTGGCATACCCTACCTAATGATGGTTACATTCATCAGTATTTAGTTTGGCATTTAGATAAAGCTGAACAAATAGAAGAGATTCACCAGTTATTGCGGGAGGAGTCACAGACAGGAAGCAATGGCTGGTATGAAGCGCGAGAAAAATGGGGGCAAACTGCGGGTTACATCACAGATATTTCTCATGCCTGGGAATTAGCAGAAGCGAATTGGAATGAATCAACTCTGCCGCAACTTGTGAGTTGGCAGTGTCGTTATGCTTTGATTACTGCTTCCCTTAATAGTTTGGCAGCTAATTTACCAGCACAACTGCTGGTGGCACTAGTCAAAAATAACATCTGGACTCCCGAACAAGGACTAGCTTACGCCCTGCAAAACCCAAAGCCAAAGGATAAAGTCAAGTCGCTGACACAACTAGTCAATTATTTGCCATCAAATCTTGAAAAATTAGCACTGCAAAAAGCCCTTGCTGCTGCCAGGGAGATTCAGTATGAGTATTTTCGTGCCGATGCCTTGAGTGCCTTAGCTGAGAAACTGCCACCAGA
>NZ_JAYGHD010000216.1:0-3871 GCF_034932245.1 Nostoc sp. UHCC 0251 | reverse complement strand
GCAGCAGGACTTTCCTGATTTACATCTGTTGCCTCATTTTGGAGAATTGGTATAATTTATTTTATGGTTGATAGCGTGCCATGCCTACGGTTCAAGAAGCCTACGCACTAATTTCTACAAGCTCAAAATTTATTTTTAAATTGCCGCAATTGTGACATCTTCCAGAAATAGCTAGAAATCCAATTGGTAATAATGTGAGCGACAATCGGCACTAATAAATTACCAGTGAGCAGGGCACTGTATGCGAATATCATCCCGACAATTGTTGCCCAAATCACATAAGGCCATTGTTGGGAACCGCTAAGATGCAAGATGCCAAAGCAAAGACTGGATACAATGACAGCCAAATGATCCAAGCCTAAAGCTGGCAGCATTACACCTCTAAATAATAATTCTTCACTCAACCCTGGTAGTAACCCTAGCCAAATTAAGTCTGGTAAGGCTAAGGGCTTTAGTACCACTTCTAGATAATAATCTGCACTTTTACGATAAGCAGTCCAAAGGCGATAAGTTAAGCCACTTAAGGCAGTGATGGCGAATCCCAACCCTACACCTAACAGCAACTCTCTTTGGTTCAATTCCAAAGAAAATAAGGAAAAGTTGCCAAAGTATAACGAGAGTTTGGCGACTATCAACAAAATTATTGCAGTCGCTCCCATCGCTCCAAGTACTTGGATGCGTGTCAGGTATGGAATTTCTGGCTTTTGCTTTTGTTGTTCAATCACGGGTTTTTAGGGGGAGTGGGGGGCAGGGGGGCAGAGGGGCAGGGGAGCGAAGTTCAAAAACTCATTAATGGAGTTCAAAGCCTCATTCCCCATGCCTATTTTAAATTTTTAATTTTGAATTCGGAGCAAAGCGACGTGACTCCAGAAGAAGTAAGATTGCGGCAGGATCAAGAACGTGTTGCCTACTGGAAACGCTGGGGACCTTATCTGAGCGATCGCCAATGGGGAACGGTGCGGGAAGATTATAGCCATGACGGTTCTGCCTGGGATTATTTTCCTCACGATCATGCCCGATCGCGTGTTTATCGTTGGGGCGAAGACGGCATTGCAGGTATTTCCGATAGTCGGCAACGTTTGTGTTTTGCGATCGCTCTGTGGAATGGCAATGATCCCATTCTCAAAGAACGATTATTTGGACTAACGGGCACAGAAGGTAATCACGGTGAAGATGTTAAAGAATATTACTTTTATCTTGACAATACGCCCACCCATTCTTACATGAAATGCTTGTACAAGTATCCCCAACAAGCATTTCCCTATACGCAACTGGTAGAAGAAAATCAGCGCCGAAGCAAATTTGAGCCGGAGTTTGAGCTACTTGATACAGGCATCTTTGCCGAGAACCGTTATTTTGATGTTTTTGTCGAGTATGCCAAAGCCGCACCAGAAGATATTTTGATTCAAATTGCGATCGCTAATCGCAGTTCCCAAGCCAGTACACTCCACCTACTGCCAACACTCTGGTTTCGCAATATCTGGGCTTGGAATTCCGAAATTGAGAAACCTTTTATGAAAGTGGTACGCTCAGATTCCAACTTTAGTTTAATCGAAGCGAAGAATTCTCACCTGGGAACTCGTTGGCTTTACTGCCAAGGAGATACAGAACTTCTGTTTACCGATAACGAAACGAATCACGAACGATTATTTGGTTACAAAAATAGCTCAACTTATGTCAAAGATGGCATTAATGAGTATGTAGTGAATGGGAAAACAGCAGCCGTCAATTCCCAGCGCATAGGTACAAAGTTTGCTGCTCACTACACATTAACAATCAATCCAGGTGAAACTAAAATTGTGCGCCTGCGCTTGAGCGATGTGCAAACACTTACAGAGCCTTTTGGCGAAGATTTCGACACAATTTTCCAGACACGCATTGCCGAAGCGGATGAATTTTATCAGCGCATCTGTTCCTTCCCAATTTCGGAGGATGAGCGCAATATTCAGCGCCAAGCCTTTGCTGGGTTGCTATGGAGCAAGCAGTATTATAACTATGTCGTCCATGACTGGCTCAAGGGCGATCCCCAACAACCACCACCTCCACCGGAACGACAGGCTGGACGCAACCATGAGTGGATTTCTCTGTTTAGCGAAGATATTCTCTCGATGCCAGATAAGTGGGAATACCCTTGGTTTGCTGCTTGGGATTTAGCATTTCACCTGATTCCCTTAGCTGTCATCGATCCATATTTTGCTAAGTTGCAGCTTGACCGTCTCACACGGGAATGGTATATGCAGCCCAATGGTCAATTACCTGCTTACGAATGGGCATTTGGTGATGTTAATCCCCCCGTGCAGGCGTGGGCAGCTTTGCGCGTTTATCAAATCGAGCAGAAGTTTTACAAAAAAGCCGATCGCGCTTTTCTGGAAAAGGTCTTTCACAAGCTGTTGCTGAATTTTACTTGGTGGGTAAATCGCAAAGATGTAGAAGGTAAGAACGTCTTTCAGGGTGGGTTTTTGGGGCTGGACAACATAGGGGTATTTGACCGCAGCAAGGAACTACCCACAGGTGGCCATCTCAATCAAGCAGATGGTACAAGCTGGATGGGAATGTACTGTTTAAATATGCTAGCGATCGCCCTGGAACTCGCTAAAGAAGATTCTACCTACGAAGACATTGCTAGCAAGTTCTTCGAGCATTTTCTCTACATAGCCGATGCCATTGACGGCATTGGTAATGCAGACATTTCGCTGTGGAATGAAGAAGACGGCTTTTACTACGATGCGCTGCATTTACCTGATGGACGGCAATTTCCCGTCAAAGTGCGCTCAATGGTAGGGTTAATTCCCCTCTACGCTGTCACAGTGCTGGAATTAGAAACTTTAGAGCGTTTTCCCGGCTTCAAGCGTCGTATGCAATGGTTCATTCGCAATCGTCCTGACTTAAAAGATAATGTCGCCTGTATGGAAACGCCGGGGGTAGGCGCAAGAAGGCTATTAGCGATCGCTTACCAGACAAAGTTAAAACGTATTTTGCAACGGATGCTAGACGAGAATGAATTCTTGAGTGATTACGGAATTCGCGCCATCTCAAAGTATCACCTAAAAGATCCTTACATTTTGCATCAAGGCGAACATGATTACTGCGTCCGCTACGAACCCGCCGAATCTACCACAGGTTTGTTTGGCGGTAACTCTAACTGGCGTGGCCCGATTTGGTTTCCGGTAAACTACTTAATTATTGAAGCACTCTGGAAGTTTTATGAATACTTCGGAGATAGCTTGAAGGTAGAATATCCCACAGGTTCCGGGCAAGAAATGACACTAAGGGAAGTAGCGATCGCGCTTTCTCACCGCTTAGTTGCGATCTTTGAGCAGGATAGTGCAGGTCGTCGCCCGGTATATGGCGGTCTGGAAATATTTCAATCCGATCCCCATTGGCGCAACTATATTCTGTTCCATGAATACTTTCATGGAGATAACGGGGCGGGTATTGGAGCCAGTCATCAAACAGGCTGGACAGGATTAGTCGCCGCGCTGATTCTCCAAAATGCTGAACACCGGGCGCAAGAGCAGTAGCATGGAAACATTTAGAAAGCATTTACCAGAATACTTAATGGAAGCAGCACAACTGGGATTATTTCTGATTGCTGCGGGAATATTTAGTTGTGTGTTTGAGTGACAATGAACACTCATTATGATGCGATTCTCATCGGCACTGGGGTGGGTGGCGGCATAAAGTGGTCGTAGATAGCCGCAGAGAGCAAATGCACTTACAGCACTTTGCAACTAAATGAGGTACGGAACCAAGGATTTACAAATCAAATTATTCTTCTTCCTCCTTCCTCCTGCCTTCTGCCTCCTGCCTTCTTGCCCAAGCCCCGTTGGGGCGGGGTGTGGGGTGTAGGGTGTGGGGTGGTGCGACTCGT
>NZ_JAYGHD010000215.1:0-3899 GCF_034932245.1 Nostoc sp. UHCC 0251 | reverse complement strand
TCAATTTTCCTTTCTACCATTTTTTTGTAACCAAATCATATTCCGGACGTGTCTATTGATTTTGTTGAATAGGCGGTTTGCTTCCGCCGTGCTGTACTAGTTTGATTTGAAGCAGCTGTTGATGCTTAGAGTTAGTAGTTGAGAGTGAGGAGTTATGAAAATTCTAACTCCTCACTCTTTACTTTTAACTTGCTGAGAAATCCACTGCAAGTAGGCTTGAGAACCGGCAACAATTGGTAAAGCAATAATTTCTGGTACTTCATAGGAGTGCAGTTCCATAATTTTGGCTTCCATTGCCGGAAATTGCGCCAAATCAGTTTTAATTAGTAATTGGCATTCTTGCTCTTTATGCAGTTCCCCTTGCCAAGTGTAAATTGAGTGGATTGGTAACAGACTCACGCAAGCAGCGAGTTTCGCTTCCACAAGAGCATTAGCAATTGCTTCTGCCTCCTGCATGTTGCCAGCAGTTACCAATACCACACCATAGCCAGCAGGTGTCTCCATGACCTCTAAAGTGTTGTAGACAAGGAATAGACCTGACCATCAATCAATAGTCGCGTGATGCCCTTAGCTTCCAAATGAGTCCGAGCCTTATGGAGCATTTTACTATCAGGAACTTTAATCACGCGATCGCGCTTGGTAGAAAAACGCTTGGCCACGCGATGGTTATCAAACACCGGCAGAGTTCTTTGTTGGGTTTCCAGGCTGGGAATTTGCCCTAAATCACCAAAGTCCTTCAGAGGTCGCGTAATTAATTCTGAGGAACGGTCAATTACCAAATAGCAAGTTTTCGGCAAATTGGCTATTGACAGAGGTAAAACTTGAACTGATGCTTCACCTGGCCTTCGTTTTGTGACTAAAGGTCTTTCCTCATCCAGGTCATCGTCATCAAAGTCTTCTTCCTCAAAGTCGTCATCCTCTAAATCATCATCATCTA
Source organism: Nostoc sp. UHCC 0251 (assembly GCF_034932245.1). Taxonomy (NCBI): domain Bacteria; kingdom Bacillati; phylum Cyanobacteriota; class Cyanophyceae; order Nostocales; family Nostocaceae; genus Nostoc; species Nostoc sp. UHCC 0251. The sequence continues at coordinate 2,962 of NZ_JAYGHD010000215.1, read as the reverse complement.
AATCATCCAAATCCTCCGGCTCGTCTAGCAAATCTTCGCCCAACATCTGCGCGATGACAGCCGCTCCTGGATGCTCATTCTTTAGCGGTGGGATAGGGATGCTGACTATTTCCGGCGGCTTTGGCTCTGGAGTTTCTAATTTCTCTGTGACTCGGAGCTTCGGTTTTTCCGCCGCCGAGGGGCGTCGCCGCACCCGTCTACTAGCAGCGAGTGACTCCGCCGTTTCCTCTGAGAAAAGTTCCTGCTCTACATGAATTACCCGACGTGGCTGTGGCTCAACCTTTGGTACTTCCACAGGTGGAGTTTCGATGGGTGGAACTTCTATTTCCGGCTCTGGTTGAGTCAGTAGAGGTAATTGCTCGTAACTTACCTGCGCCCTGCCCTCAGGAGTTCTCGCAGCCCGCTTTAAGGAGACCAAGTATTCATACTCATCTTCTGGCAAAGTGCTTTTGAGCAGGCGACTAATTGTCGAATTACTCACACCATAGCGTTCTGCCAAAGTTGAGGTTGTTTCGGCAGTCTCTCGATATAACTTAAGAATTTCTTGCTTGTCAGAATCTGTTAATTTTCTCACGGTAGATACCAAAAATCTTTACTAAGCTCGTTTACGTCCACTGGTACGCCGCGTTCGTCTTAGTGATGCGTCATATTCTAAGACAGCGCCCAGTCCAAATAACACTCCACTAAACACCCAAAACACTTCTAATATTTCCCCACTTTGATAATTGGGGCTTTGGGCATATTTGAACCACATATCTGCAATGTAGAGCGAAAAGGCCGCAGCTGCAATCATTCGCCAAGACTGGGAAACTCTTCCCCCCCAAAAGGCTAACAGCAAAGTGGTAGCAATAATTAACAAAACCACATCGCTAACTACGTAAAACCAATTCAAAATAGCGACTAGCAGTTCTGAGGGCGTTCCCTGTTGCATAGAAATCCACCATGCTACCAAACTACCGAACATTGCAATTGCTAACACAATTAGCCACTGCCATTTTTCCAGATTGATTCGCCTGGAAGTCACAGCTAAAATCATGCCTGCGCCAAGTAATAGATAACTAAGTACAAAAAATATATCGCCTAAAGACACATCCGGTTCATCTTTTAAAATTATTTCGGTATATCCGAAAATTATCCCCCCAACGAAATAGGAAAGCATACCTAAGCCAATCAAGAGCCAAACATTTCGGCCACTGACGATTTGCGGACTCAGCCAGTTCCTCAAGCATAAGATACTTGCACCCAAATAAGCTAAAGCTTCAAAAATATTTGTGCCAATCACATACCACTCGGCCCGGCTTTCGATGCCATCTGCTCCGGGAACTTTGGCACTAAACAATAAGAAGTATAGCAGTGCTAGTACGGCCCAGCCAATATTAGCTAAGACAATGTTCTGAGTGGTGAAAATGGATTTGGAAAGGAACGAATTGTCGTAAGAGTTATTCATAGGACTTGACTATGTAGATGCACTCTGGCAGTATTCTGAGTTAAAGGACTGTATATCTAGTAGTGTGTCTGCTAAACGATGCACAATTGGATACCAAAAGCAAGTGCCAATGGTAGAAACTTTGTTAAAAAATTTCCATGCTACTGCCATAGTTTACCCAGTGACGATTGGTTTACCCAATTGATAAACAGCGATCGCTCGGCTTCTGGCATATCTTCTAGCTTATAAATCACTTGTTTGGTAAAATTAGCATTGCCGAAATATGCTTTTCCTAACCGATGCAGTTCTTGTAATAGGATAACTACATGATTTTCTTGCCAATCAGGTATTTTGGCTGTCGGTAACGGATTAGTAGATACCAAATATTTAACCGCTTCTAAGGAAGATGCTTGGGGAAATTGCTTCTGCTGTAATACTTCCGCAATATCTTTTTCAAATAATGCAGCTTGCCTAGCACCCAAAAACTCTTCAATGTCGATAGAAACACCTTGCAACAGCAAAATACTGGCTTGGACTAAAATCGCCGTTTTGCCATGACCACCTGTGTCACTATCCAGCTGTTCTAAACGGATTTTACCCCAAACACTAAAGCGTTCGGGTTCTTCTAGTAAAACACAGGCTTTACCCCGGTTATCCGTTAATTCTCTCCATAAGGCTCTCGCTTCTTCCTCTTGACTAGCTTTGAAAACGCTAATCAAGCGAAAAGTCTGCCCTTGATAATTGAGGATCGGCACTTGCTGATCCCGTTTTGGGTGCTGAATGCTTGATATTTCAACATCCTGCCGTTTGAGAATAAACATGGCACTAGCAAATAACTCCTCACAGGGGCACTCTTAATATGGAATATATAATGGCATTTGGCAGCATCGCCAAGGCTGAAATTACCTAGCATACTGTGGAAATGAGCCTAGCGATCGCCAGATCCTTCCCGAAGGTAGCCACCCAGAGGGCGTTGGCGCTAACGGGCAAATAACCCCTTGACAACACAATATATCTAAACCAATACCCCATCTGTTTCGTTTTCGATGTAGATTAACTAACTAGCGACTAGCATCTTAGCCTTGCTAGTGGTAAATCTGCAATTTTCGATTGCTTCTTGGTAAGTAAAGACGATATAATAGTGCAGGTGACTCCTTCAGGAGCCATTAATTTATGTTGGGCGCGTAGCTCAGTGGATAGAGCCACGGATTTCTAATCCGTTGGTCGCAGGTTCGAACCCTGCCGCGCTCGTTTTAACTTAATACGAACCTTAAACAAGCCTTTTCATGGTAATTTATAAAATGGCTTTAGAGTTCATATAAATGCACCACACAAAAGACAAGGGCGATCTAGCAGCAGCTAAAGTGATAGCAGATTTAGTCGAGAAAGAATATTCGGTTTTTGTACCAGTAGTAACTGAACATGCACCCTTTGATTTGATTGCCTACAAAGATGGTAAATGTTACAGAATTCAAGCTAAATAGGGCTTGCTGAAAAAGTCATAAAAAAGCAATTTTAAGGGTTGACTAGTTATTC
>NZ_JAYGHD010000214.1:0-3937 GCF_034932245.1 Nostoc sp. UHCC 0251 | reverse complement strand
TTCCGCAAGCAAAATCAGCTTTTACTTTCTCAAACCCCAGTTTGCTTTCTCATTTAAGTAGTTCGCGCAATCTGCTGTAATTATTCTTGTGTAGCAAAAGCCATTGCAGATTTGCCGAAATTCTCTCAGGCTGATCTGTACGGAAATTTTTAAGGTAAAGAATATTAACCGTACTATATTACAAGGTGTAGATCATGGCTCGGAAAAAAAGAACTTCTGTAGTATTAGAAAAAGCAGCGCGTCGTGCGGCTGGTATAAACTCAATTGCTCCAAGTTTAGATTTAGGCAATGGACTCACCTTACCTGCTTTCTCAACCTTGATCGAGACGATGCGATCTAAAGAAAATGCCTACAACAGTGCCCTTTCCAGCTTGGATAAGTTGTATCGTGAAATGCTGGAAATAGAAAGCGAGTTGGGAGATATGACAGAGCACATGCTGATGGCAGTTGGAACTAGATATGGCAAAAGCAGTGTAGAGTATGGCATGGCGGGAGGAGTTCCTAAAAATCAACGTCGTAAGGGACTGCGAGGCGAACCGCCAACTTCCGGTACTGAGCAATTATCATTCGTTGCTAGTGTAGAGGGCAAGAATGGAAAGAAAACGGTAGCGACAAATTAAGATGTGCCCATGATGGTGCGTTGTCGCAAAGCGCAACGCACTACAGCTTGACAAAAAAATTTAAACAAAGGTTAGTAGGTAGGCATCTTGGGAACTATAGAAGGAAATCAGATTAGCATCAACTTCTAATTTCCAATGAAAACTCACTATTTTAGCAAAGGTAAAGCGTTACCATTACAGATTGTTCTTGTTGTTCCCTTCCTCATCCAAATTTTTGCAGCGGTCAGTTTAGTGGGTTATTTGTCCTTTAAAAATGGACAAAGAGCAGTTAACGACCTGGCAGGGCAGCTAATGGATCGTACCAGCGAGGTAGTGGATGAACATTTGAAGTCTCATCTTTCCGTTCCGCAAACGCTTAACCAGATTAACGCAGATGCTATCCGCAGGGGAATATTAGATGTGCGCGATCGCAAAACCCTTGGCAAGTATTTCTGGGATCAGATGCAGGCCTATGATCTGACTTATATTGGTATTGGACTAACGACGGGTGAAGGGGCAGGTGCTGCTCGTTATGATGGCAAAACTATCACCATTGATGATTGGACTGCCAAGCCCCCTAACAATGTCTACACTTATGCTACTGACGATCAAGGCAATCGAACTCAGGTAAATGCTAGGTGGGATTGGGAAAATTCTAAACAACCTTGGTATACCCAACCCATAGCTGCCGGTAAACCTATTTGGGCAAAGATTCTGGTTGAAAACTTTCCCACCGGTCCTTACATTGCCGCCTCTAGCAGTCGTCCAATCTATGATTCACAAAATCGCCTGCTAGGAATGATTGCTACGGATATTCATCTACTGAAACTCAGCGATTTTTTACGCAGTTTGGATATTAGTAAGTCTGGGCGGGTATTTCTTTTAGAACGGGATAGCACATTAATTGCCACTTCCGGCACAGAAAAGCCCTTTACCTTCATTAATCAAAAAGCTAAGAGATTGCGGGCAATGGAAAGTTCTGACCCAATAATCCAGAATGTTGCTAAACATCTCCAAACCTTCAACGGATTTGCTTCCATCACTAAAGACACAGATTTTCAGCTTGAAGTCGAAGGAAAACGCCATTTTGTCGATGTTGTACCTTGGCGTGACAAGTATGGCTTAGATTGGCTAGTGGTAGTGAGTGTGCCAGAAAGCGCATTCATGGCGCAAATTAACGCCAACACACACACCACGATCGCACTTTGTTTTGGTGCATTGTTGCTTGCTTCGGTGATGGGCGTGTTCACCTCTCATTGGATTGTCCGCCCGATTCTACGCCTGAATTGGGCAAGTGAGGCAATGGCATCCGGCAATTTAGATCAGACAGTAGAAACTAGCGGCATTCGAGAACTTGATACCCTATCCAACTCTTTCAACTACATGGCAGGGCAACTGCACGAAACGTTTACTGCCCTAGAGAAAAGCAAGGAAGAATTAGAAGATCGAGTAGAAGAACGCACTACTGAGCTCAAAAATGCATTAGAGGAATTGCAGCGCACTCAATCTCAAGTTGTTCAAAGTGAAAAAATGTCTAGTCTGGGACAACTAGTTGCTGGAGTTGCACACGAAATTAATAATCCAGTCAACTTTATTCATGGCAACCTTGCCCATGTGCAGGAATATACCCAGGATTTATTAAGGCTTGTGCAGTTGTATCAGGAGCATGTTTCTATTCCGGCTCCAGAAATTCAAATCGCTGCTGAAGAAATGGATCTGGAGTTTTTGCAAGAAGACTTGCCGAAAATGTTGTCTTCCATGAAAGTGGGCACCGATCGCATTCGCCAAATTGTACTATCGTTGCGAAACTTCTCCCGCACCGACGAAGCGGAATTAAAAAGGGTCGATATACATGAGGGCATCGATAGTACCCTGATGATTTTGCAACACCGTCTCAAAGCTAAACCAGAGCAACCTGAAATTGAGGTGATTAAAGACTATGGCATTGTACCGCTAATAGAATGCTATGCCGGACAACTCAACCAGGTGTTTATGAATATTTTAGTGAATGCAATTGATGCATTAGAAGAAAGCAATGCCAAGCGTACTTATCAGGAGATCAAGGACAATCCTAGTCGAATTAAGATTCGGACATCGGTAGTTAATTCAACCTGGATAGAAGTAGCGATCGCTGATAACGGAATCGGTATTTCCAAAAACTTACAGCAACGAATATTCGATCCTTTTTTCACCACCAAACCCATTGGTAAAGGAACCGGAATGGGTATGTCCATCAGCTATCAAATCATCACAGAAAAACATTGCGGCAAACTAGAGTGTTTCTCAACTTCGGGAGTTGGAACCGAGTTTATCATTCAGGTTCCTCTCCAGCTAAAGGTTCATAGAGTAGTTTAACTTAATACTAGACTTGTCGCTTAATAAAGCCCTAAATAGCTCAAAACCTTATACAGCATAGGTTTTAGCGACAAAAGACCGAAATTATTGAAATGTTCACTGTGACTGGCTTTGATCGCTTTTTTAGCTTATTTGGCGACAACTCTACTAATTTGGAATTGCCAAATCATCTAGCCATTATTACTATAGTCAGATGAAATTAAGTATTATATTATACGTATATTGAGGAATTAAACTCAGTAGTTATATTTGTTAAGGAACCTATGCAGATAAATCAGGTGATCGAAACCTACGATCAAGGTGCAGTGGATTATGACGCAATTATGAAGCGTTACTGGCACATTGAGCGCGAACCTCTAATTGCTTCTTTGCAGCTTCAGCCAGGACAAACTGTACTAGATGCTGCGGTAGGAACAGGTCTTAATCTTTCAGCCTACCCTGAAGGCGTGCATGTCGTCGGTGTTGATCTTTCCGAGAAGATGATGGATGAAGCACGTAAAAAGCGTGTATCCGCAGACATCAGCTTCAAGGTATCGGATATATGCAATCTTGATTTTCCTGATAATAGCTTTGATGCAGCAGCATCGGGATTTACTTTCTGTGTCGTTAACGATCCAGTTCTTGCTCTTAAGGAAATTCTACGAGTTACCAAGCCTGGTGCATTTATTGCCATTCTCGATTACTGCAAATCGCAAAATCTAGAGATTCAGAAATGGCAAGAATTAATATTTGATGGTGCTTCAGGGCTAGGCTTCCCGACTGGCAAAATCAAGTGGAATGCATTGATGGATTATGACGAATTGATTTATAACAGCAAGCTTCCCATTGAAGTGCTTGTGGACGATCGCATAGAAAATCCAAACCCGTTTTTATGTGGTTGTCAATTGCTGCTGAAAAACTTAAAAGCTTAAAGACAAGAGTATCACACTAGGGCTATTTCGTTCTAGACATAAACCGCCCAGAACTAAAGTTCAGGGCTAATA
>NZ_JAYGHD010000213.1:0-3951 GCF_034932245.1 Nostoc sp. UHCC 0251 | reverse complement strand
CCATAAATAATATATTTCGTTACAGTTATAATCAAATCATTCTAAAGGTTGATTTCTACTTTGAAATAGCTCACTAATATTAACTAAATTAATAGCTACAGCAGAACAAAAGAGGATTAAAAGTATCGCATCTGTTACTTACAAAGTCACATGATGCGCTCTATTAGCTCTCTTTTATTCCTGTCATCAGATAAAATTAAAAACTATATTTTCACATTAGTCTGCGGAGGCTGATTTTGCTTGTGTGGCAGCCATTTACATTCGCCTTTATTATTATTTTTCATAATATAAAAGAGTATTAAAATGCTTGACAAAAGTCTTGTAGTTTGGGATTATTATAAATAACAATACAAAATTCAGAATTCAGACTAAATTAGTAGATAATTTAAGCCCTATACTTTCTAGTAAACCACCAATTTTTTATTTTGGTGGGGGACTCAAACCTGTTTATCTACCCACAATTTGCATATATTCAATTGTGAATTCTGACCACTGAATTATGTTTTGCTAACTGAAATATTTTTTGGAGCACTCTAATGCTAACAACAAGTTCTAAAACAGGAAAAGATTCTTTTTCTATTAAATTTGATGACCTTGATGACAATTCCTTGTGTGAATTAAGTTCCGATGAAGCCTCTGAAATTACTGGAGGTTTTACAGCTAGCAATGATACAAATGCTACGAGAGTTTTTTATAATTTTGGACCTAACGATGTGCCAGAACGCCAAGCTTTACAACCTGGAGAAATTGCTGATTTTGATGGATCATATATTTTATATAATTCTTCAAGAACCAGATTTGTACCAGCATTATCAGGGAGACTTGATCCAGATGACTTCGCAAGTTTTCGTCAGGAGGGAAATAGAATAGTTCTGAGCACTGGAGATGCCGGTGGTGGCGTGCTCAGTATCCAGAGGGCTTCGTAAGGTGATTTTTGATGAAAAAAATACCTATGTTGACGAGTTTCGACTTCGCTCAACTCTCGATTACTCAGTTGGTTGAGCGTATCGCTAAAGCGAAAGCTCCACTAACGCGTAGCGTCTAGCAGAGAAGCCGAAACCAACGACTATGGTAATTTTATTACTAGAATTCACCTAAGTTTTCGTCAGGAGGGAAATAGAATAGTTCTGAGGACTGAATTTGCCGCTCTTTCTCAACCTGCGTGATGGAGGTTCCCCTATGAGCAACTGGCGTGCGAATTCTATTCACTTTGGCTGTGCCTCTACTACGTGGTCTATTTACCAAAAATAGCTGCAAAACACGATCAAAACGCCTAACGCACCGCTATCATGGTGAGTTAGGCTAATTTTTAACACACCCTACTGGCTTACTTGAGTTTGGACTAATTGGCATTTAGCAGCAATGAATAGAAAGCAAGAAAAAGTTTTGTGGGATGGGCATCTTGCCCGTCCCTTGTATTTCAGGGCGGGCGAGACGCCCACCCTAGAAGAATCATCCCTTGATTCAGCAACGCCAATTTTAATTCACCTTAATTTGTACCTTTTTTGTAGTACTTACTAAATGAACTTCTCTGCATATCACTCTCTACGATGACTTTTTGTATTTCACTATACCGTCATTAGTAGTTCGGCAGCTTTTACAACAGTAGTTCGCCAGCTTTTATAGCAACTCCTACCCAACCCCCTGGGACTTCTTTACGAACGGTTTTATCTAAATCTTGTAAAACTTCAGGTGTACTAATACCAGTTAATTTTTTAAACCAGCCTCCCCCAGATATTGTTTCTTGTTCGCTAACAGTAATATCGGTAAAAAGTGATAAGTCTTTCATATTTTTCTCCTTCAATTGGTTACTAATTGTAAAGTAATTCCTAAGTTTGGTTGACGGCCACCAGCCAAAAAAATCACATTTACAAAACTGGGATGCTCTTCACAATCACTCTTTACGATGGGTTTTTACCTTTATGCACTTAGAGAAGAAAAGTTTTCAAAAAATATTTATAGAGAACCAAGTTTGAGAGAGCGGATTTTCACTGTCCATCAGGTGCAGCACTCCATTTTGGCTCATCGGCCTTCCCAGTACTTCCATGCCAATACACTCGCGTTTTAGCCTAGTGTATAAACTTTGACTTTTCTTCTGCCTGGAGTTTAGACTAGGCAACAAGAAAAGACTCAGCAACGCTGAGTTGAAAAGAAACAGACTCTAGATATGAAAATCTACAGTACTAAGCAGATTCTGATTCTGACTTTTCCCGTTAAGTCTCTTTTGCAAGCTGCCACCCCTCACAGAGGTCGTGATAAATAATTCGCAGTCCAGAAGTTCCTAAAATTAGTTCTCCTTGAGGATAATTATCACCTTTTCGCCAGGTAATTAAGCAATCATCTTCTCCAAAGCAACCTGCAAATCCTTTGTCAAATCGCTTACAGCCTTTTTAGCCGCCTGGCGATCGCCCTGACAATTTTTCCAGCGTTCCGTAACTGAAATTGGCTCTCCTACGGTGATTTGTGCCTGTCGCAAACCTAAGCGAGGTCGCCCTGGAAGTGTTGTATTCTGAATTCTAGAAAGCATATCGAATATAAGCAAAGCTGTTTCGGCAAACCGTTCCGCCGTCGGTTGTTCCTGAATATAAGTAGCTGTGACTGCAACAAAACTCTCCACTATCCGCATGTGCCGCATTCGCAAGTCTGCTTCCTCTGCAATCCAGTCTGCCAAACCGCGTTTAAAGGGTGGTAAAGTGTTGATATCTGGCAAATCTTCCCGATAAATGTAATTCCAGCCAGCCTCTTCTAAACGGCGACAGCGATCAATAAAATTTCCCTGTCCCTGAACCCCAAAATATTGTTCGGCAACTTGTAAAGACTTGTCCATTAAGCGATGAAGTCGAGCAATTAATATCTGATTAGGAGTAGCAGATTCATCAGTTGAGATGGTTTTTGGGATGTCTTGATGATAGAAGCGACGATAAAACTCTTCCATCTCAGTAATCAGATATTCAGCCAACCGACAGAGGCGTTGATAGTAAATCTCTTCACCCCCGCCTTGCTCAATTTCTATTGCCGGCAAGCCACTATCAGCTTCCAACTTACTCAGCAGCCAATCCAGTTTAGACCAAGGTGGCTCAACATAGCGATACTGGATAGCGATCGGCACAATGATTACAGTCTCAGTCCGATTGGCTTTTTGCAAGTCTTCTACACACCAGAACCCCATTTGAGAAACACCGGGTTCTAGTGGGCTAACAATACCACTATGACCATTAGTACCTCCTTCCGGTGCCACTGCGATCGGTAGTTCGCCATTAGCAAACAACTCCCGTGCTGTTTGAATAGCTTGGCGATCTAACCGCCTACCGCGATGAACCGGCACACCCCCCACCCGTGAAAACAACCAACCCAGCCAATCTCCAGCCCAAACCGTCATACCCCGGTCATAGAGAAAATAGCTGTGAACAAGGGATTGCAGGGTAATACCTTCCTGACGAGCAACCTGTGGCACAATGCGGGAAAGCAAATACAGCATACAGAGAGGATCTTCTACCTCTGGGTGACGAAATGCTAACAAAAGGCGAATTTTTCCAGCCTGGAATTGTTGATAAAGTTCAGCTAATACCTCAACATTCTTGGCTTCAACCTTGACAATACCAGCCGTTAGCCAAGGTCGAGTGCGAAACCGTAGTGCGATCGGCAGTAACCACCGAACAATCTGGAGTACCAGCGGGTTCAACCGTTGGGGAATAAATTTCAGTGGTGGTTGAGTAGACTGAATCGATCTAGGCAAGTCGCTCTCCAGATTGTATTTCTAGCGATTGTACAACGTGGGGTCTTGGTTTTATGTACACCCAAAGAGAAGTAAAACCACTTGTTGTTAAACATTGCTCAGTTTTACCTCTTCAACGATAGACCCCACGGACTTCCAAGAAATAAATTATCCAATCTTATGGGGTGGGCATCTTGCCCGCCTTTGACTATGGGCTATCGTGTCGCCCACCCCAC